>JAEUVP010000029.1 GCA_016786805.1 Chitinophagaceae bacterium
AGACAGGCCTGATAATTATTGCAACCAACTCATGAGCCAGCAAAAACCTAAAATAAGCACCTCTTTCAGTTATGAAACACTGGAAGAAACCCTTGATATCAAACCCAAGGGATCACAAATGCATATTGGTATTCCCAAAGAGATCGCTTTCCAGGAAAACCGGATTGCACTGACACCGGATGCCGTGAGTGTACTCGTCAGCAATGGGCATCATGTTACCATCGAGCACAATGCCGGTGAAGCTTCCCATTTCAGGGATAAGGATTACAGCGAGGCGGGTGCCAAGATCGTGTATGACAGGGCTGATGTTTTTAAAGCACCGGTGCTGGTTAAAAGTGCACCCATTATTGATGAAGATCTTCCGTTATTACAACTGAACCAGGTCATCATTTCCCCCATACATCTTTCCATTTTAAAAGCAGAGCTGCTGGAGAAAATGATGGAGAAGAGAATTACGGCTATTTCTTTTGAAAACCTGAAAGACGACAGCGATTCCTATCCCATCGTCCGCAGCATGAGTGAAATTGCCGGTAGTGCGGTGATGCTGATCGCTGCCCAGTATTTAGGGTCTGCAAATCATGGTAAAGGGGTGCTGCTGGGTGGTATATCCGGCGTGGCACCGACAAAAGTGATCATTATTGGTGCTGGTATTGTGGGAGAATATGCTGCAAGAGCTGCCCTGGCACTGGGAGCATCCGTAAAAGTGTTTGATAACAGTGTCTATCGTTTAAAACGCTTACAGAATAATATTGGACATCGTTTATGGACCTCGGTTATTGAACCCAGGATGCTAGCCAAGCAATTAAAGACCTGCGAAGTGGCCGTTGGAGCTTTAGGCTCTGAAACAGGAAGAACACCGATGGTGGTGACCGAAGAAATGGTGAGTAATATGCGGCCGGGTTCCGTGGTCATTGATGTGAGTATCGATCGGGGTGGCTGTTTTGAAACTTCCGAGATTACTTCGCATGAACACCCCATTTTCATGAAATATGGCGTGATACATTATTGTGTTCCGAATATCCCATCCGGTTTTGCCCGTACTGCTTCACAAGCCATCAGTAATGTACTGATGCCACTATTACTCGAAGCAGCAGAAGAAGGTGGCTTTGAAAAATTGGTCTGGCATAAACTTCATTTACGCAGCGGCATTTATTTATTCAAAGGGTCACTCACAAATTTCTATCTCAGTGAGCGGTTTGATCTGAAATATACAGATTTGAATTTGCTGATTGCGAGTCAGCGATAGGTGGGATCGATCAGTGTTTATAATCACTGATATTCAACTTCTCATTGCAGAACTTATATTCCACTTCATCATTACTGCTTACAATAACAAGCCTGTTCTTACAGTAATCATTGATCAGCTGATGGTATTGAGCAATACCTGCGGCATCAAGGTTGGTACAGGGCTCATCTAATAAAACGATAGCTGAATTGGAGAAAATACATTGTGCCAGTTTTACCCGTTGTTTCATACCTGATGAGTAGTAGCGTATTTGCTTATTGGCAGCTTTTTCCAAGCCCAGGTTGCTGATAATTGATTCTTTTGTCACCCCATTGAGAAAGGGTTTGAAGCCGCTG
>JAEUVP010000092.1 GCA_016786805.1 Chitinophagaceae bacterium
GTAACACTTCACCCGCCAGGGTTTCATCCAGCTCGATCACCTGCTGCATCAGTTGCACTTCACTCTCGTTAAAAACTATATGTATCATAAAACCTCCTCACCTCCTGTTACCCAGGAGGAATTTTATTTTTTAATTTTTACCGCTACAAATAAATAGTTGTTGGCCGCCCCGATCACTTCATAGTTCACATAAAAACTTTCAGTGAAGATCTTAAATGCCATGAACTCATGTTTTGGTACCGCAAACTCATCAAATAATATAATATCGCCATCATTCAGGAAACGATATAACTGTGACAAACTGAAAATGGTGGCACTGAACAGATCGGCGTCCATATGAATCAGTTTCTTTTTCCCGTTTTGATAGTTTTCCAAAAAAGGGATCAGCGTATCCTGGAACAAGCCCTTATAAAAATTAGCCCTTGGATCAGTAATATTCAGCGACTCCAGTGCCACGGCCATGGTGCCTTTACTGAAGGGGCCAAAGTCTTCCGGCAATCCTTCAAATGTATCGAAGCCATAAAATTTTGAACTGCTGTTTGCATTATGTTCCAGCCACCATTTAAAAGAATGACCACCGCATACTCCGAATTCAAAATAATCAATCGCTGTATCTTTTAAATTTTCCTGCTTACTGACCGCTTCATATAAATTTATTCGCCTGCTGTAATCCCAGCTGCCCTGGTACCAGTCATTGTAGCCCGTTACTTTTGTCTGCTGTCTCCACTTACTAAGTTTTGACATATGATAGGCATTGAGCAGTAAACCCGTGAACGGCTCCACGATGCCATGCAACCGCCATTTCATGAACAGCGATTTCGTTTTCCGTATAATGTCCAGCTTTGTCATTATGATGCGATCTCCTCCACTTTATCCAGCTCCACTTTCAGGTTATTGATAATAAACTCCTGCCGTTCCATCGTATTCTTGCCCATATAATATTCCAGCAATTGCTGTATATGATCACCCTGTTCCAGGCGCATCAGTTGTTTGCGCATATCGGAACCGATGAACTGGGCAAATTCATCCGGGCTGATCTCACCCAATCCTTTGAATCGCGTTACTTCCGGTTTGGTACCGAGTTTCCTCATGGCATCCTGCTTCTCCTGTTCACTGAAGCAATAGATCGTTTCCTGTTTATTTCTTACACGGAACAGTGGCGTTTCCAGTACATACACTTTCTCATGCTTCACCAGGTCTGGGAAAAATTGAAGGAAGAAGGTCATCAGCAGCAAACGGATATGCATACCATCCACATCGGCATCGGTAGCGATCACCACATTATTGAAGCGTAAGCCTTCCAAACCTTCTTCAATATTTAAGGCATGTTGCAGCAGGTTGAATTCTTCATTTTCATATACCACTTTCTTGGTCAGTCCAAAACAGTTCAGCGGCTTTCCCCGCAAACTGAATACCGCCTGTGTTTCCACATTCCTGGCCTTGGTAATCGAACCACTGGCACTATCCCCTTCCGTAATGAAGATGGTGGTCTCTCCCTGTTTGGCCAGAAAATCTTCCTTGCCTTTGGAAGGTGGCTCATCATTGAGATGATAACGGCAATCCCTCAGTTTCTTATTATGAAGATTTGCTTTCTTGGCTCTTTCATTGGCCAGTTTCTTGATGCCCGCCAGTTCCTTTCTTTCCCGTTCGCTTTGCTCGATGCGCTTTTTTAATCCATCAGCGATCGAAGGATTCTTGTGCAGGAAATTATCCAGTTCTTTGGATAAAAAGTCGCCTACAAATTGGCGCATACTGGGTCCATCCACATCCACATTCACCGAGCCCAGCTTTGTTTTGGTCTGCGATTCAAACACCGGTTCCACTACTCGTACGGACACAGCGGCTACAATACCTGTTCTTATATCTGCTGCATCGTAATCTTTCTTAAAGAAATCACGGATCGTTTTTACATAAGCCTCCCGGAAAGCCTGCTGGTGAGTACCACCCTGCGTGGTATGCTGACCATTGACAAAACTGTAAATATCTTCACCATAGTCATTGGTATGCGATATCGCCACTTCAATATCATCACCGGTTAAGTGAATGATCGGGTAGCGGATCTCGTCTTCATTGGTCTTGCGTTGCAGCAGGTCGAGCAACCCGTTCTTACTGATAAAACTTTTACCATTAAAAAGGATCTTCAATCCTGCATTCAGGAAACAATAATTCCATATCTGGTTCTCCAGGAA
>JAEUVP010000108.1 GCA_016786805.1 Chitinophagaceae bacterium
TCCTGCCCCGCCTTATGAATACAGCCCCAAAGAAGAAAAAGTGATGACCACGATACAAAGTTTATTACACCGCCACCTGATACAGGATGTATCCCTGGTTGGTAAACTATTCATCCTGCTTATTTGCCTCACTGCTTTTGCCTCGCCCTGGCTGCTGAAGATGGATATGAGTTTCTTTAACCGCTTTGGCCTCTGATCTTCCTCAAGAAAGATTTTTTTATACCCTGTGATGATCGGCTCTCCAGTTTTGAATAGCCTGTTTGATCTGTTTCTGGGATAATTTTTCTTCCACCGCCCGTTTGGCCAAGGCCGGCATTTCTTCATCGCTGGCAAAACGTAATGCAATGATCTGACCCAGGCGAAGATTTTTATCATGCGGCTTACCGGTGAGTATATAATGACGGAAATTCTCTTCGGCTCGGATGGCCCTGTCCTGGGCCCTTAATGCAAACAACCGGGCATAAAAGAACAGGCAGATCAATACAATAAAAATAACGACAATCAGGGCGGCAGAATAATGTGTGGCCGCATCTGCATGGAAAAGATTGACGATGCTTCCGACAAGGCCGGCCAGGATCAATAAAAAAGAAACTCCATGGTAACCCGGTACAATGCGGGTATGATTTTTAAAATTCTGTTCGCTCATAAATCAGTTTTGTTTATGGTTCTAAGTGTGTAGTTAAGTACCTAAAATAGGGTTTTTCTTCCCCATCCCCTATTTTCTATTCCCCATTTTCGATTTATTTCAGCACATCCAGTACTTTATACATCTTGCTCACCAACTGTGAAGACCGGCCGCTGTAATTATTGACCAGGAATGAAAAGATATATTCTTTACCATCTTTGGCTGTATGGTAACCACAGAATCCCTTTACATCGCTGATGGTACCACTTTTCATTTTCATGCCGTTGTATTCGGGTAATGCATCATAGAAAGAAGGAAACCAGTCTTTGGTCTTTGCATATTTTAATATCTGCACCTGTGCATGCGTGGTCACCCGGTTAAGCGGTGAAAGCCCGGAACCATCATAGATATTCAGTTCTTCTTCATCCAGACCCTTTTCTTTCCAGAATTTTTTAACGATGACCACACCCGTATCAGTCGAACCAAATCCTGTTTTCTCGTAGGCAAATGTTTTTACCAATGCTTCCCCATAGAGGTTGATACTTTTTTTATTGAACCAGTAGATGATGGAATCGAGGGAGGGGGAAATAAAAAAATTAAAGGGAGTATTTTTATACATCAACTCCTTTCGGTTCACCAAGAAATTCAATCCTGTAATAAACTTCCCTGATATACCGATCCCTGATTTACTCAATTCCTTTTCAATATCTTTTAGCAACTGACCGGCCGGATAAGGGAAGGAACCGGAAATTCTAAAATTTCTTTCTCCGAATGGAATGGTGCCTCTCAAAAAACCATTTACTGTATAAGGTGCTATATAGATATAAGCATTATCCCCGCTACCCCTTTCTCCTGTTTTAATTTCATTAACTAAACTATAAACATCCAGTTCAGGAACCGTTTTAATTATAGAGACCGGATCACCAACTTTTTTTCCGGACTCTAAGTATAAATCATACTGATTCTCATTCCATGACATCCCATTAATACCCGCCCCATAATAGTTTCCTATATCCTGCCAGATCCAGCCAGATGGGATAGACTGGGTGTCAAAAGCCCTGTCATCAATTATAAAATCACCATCAATAAACTTAATGCTCTTCTCACTTATCATCTTTGAAATTGCAGCAAGTATGATTTCCATTCTGGTTACAGCATATCTCCACGACCCAAAAGTTGGATCCCCGGAACACTTAATAATAAAATTTCCTTTTAAGGTATCTTTTTTAATCTGGCCGTCTGTATACAAAAAAGTCTTGTACCCATACCCACTGCCCAGCAACTCAAAAGCGGTCACACTCGTAATAATTTTTTGAGTGGAAGCCGGGGCTAAACCCACCTGTTCATTTTTTTCAAATACCAGTTCGCCTGTCTTTCCATCAATTATATACAACGAACTGATGGCATGGCTCAACTGGCTGTCGCTTTCAAATTGCTGAAAGGCTTTCTGCAGTTTTTGAGAAACGGTTTGTGCAAAAGAACCGGCAACCAGTATCCCGCAACCCGCAATAAGTAAGAAAACTTTTTTCATAGTTCAGTGGTTATAACTTTGCCGTCAAATTACTTCATTTAGCTTTAATCATATCTTAAATGAGCTCTAATTCACTGAATGCTTCTATCATTACCATTGGTGATGAACTGCTGATCGGCCAGACCATTGATACCAACAGTGCTTTTATCGCCCAGGAGTTTAATAAGATCGGCATCTGGGTACGAAGAAGAGTGGCCGTAGGTGATGTGAAAGAAGATATCCGCCAGGCACTGGATGAAGAAAGAAAACAATCACAGATCATCGTCATCACCGGCGGTCTTGGCCCCACTGCTGACGATATCACCAAGCCATTGCTCTGCGAATATTTCGGCGGCCAACTGGTGGTGAATGAAGAAGTGAAAGCCCATGTACAATACTTATTTGAAAAAGTATATCGTCGTCCCGGTGCTATGCTGGAAAGAAACCTGAAACAGGCCGAAGTGCCGGATGTGTGCACGGTCTTGCATAATGCAAGGGGAACAGCGCCGGGGATGTGGTTCAAGGTCCCTGCGGGGGACGGGGGGGCCATATTTATCTCTCTCCCCGGTGTGCCGCATGAAATGAAGGGCCTGATCAAAGATGAAGTGATACCAAGACTGCTGAAAGAGTTTGATATGCCGGCCATTGTTCACCGCACAGCTTTTACAGCCGGGCTGGGTGAATCCATGATCGCTGAACTACTG
>JAEUVP010000170.1 GCA_016786805.1 Chitinophagaceae bacterium
TCTTCCTCAGCCGGAATAAATGAACCACCACCCGATCCATGATCCAGCCGACAATCAATAGAATTTTCATCGTTTTTAGTTTACTCAGTCTTTCAGTTTTTCTGAATGCACAAACAGGCATTACAGTAAAAGCAACGGCCAGTAAAAATAAAATACTGATCGGCGAGCATTTTGAACTGAAACTGGAAGCAGATATCCCCGAGAACGAGCCGATACAATTTTTCTCCATTGATTCACTGGCGCATTTTGACCTGATCGAAAAACAAAAAATTGACACTACGAATACAAGCAACGGGACCGTATTGTCACAAACTATCCGGATTACCAGTTTTGATTCCGGTCATTGGGTCATCCCGGCTTTTGTACTGGCGGAAGGAATAGTAACTGATTCGATACCAGTTGATGTGGGCTATTCCCCATTTAATCCTGAGCAGGAATACCACGATATCAAAGATGTCATCGATGTTACCGTGGAAGAAAAAACACCCTGGTGGTGGTATGCTGCCGGGGGAGCTACATTATTACTGATCATCGCATTCATTTATTTCCTGCGGAAAAAACAAAAACCTGTTGAATCAAAGCCAGCTGTTATCATTGACCCATTCGCAGAGGCGATGAAAAAATTGGAACAACTGAAATTAAATAAACCGGAGGCCAAGCAATACTACTCGACACTGGTGGATATTTTCAGGGAGTATATTGGAGTAAAGAAAGGAATACATTCTGCCAAAGAAACAACCGATGAGCTCATCCTGCAATTAAAAGATACAGGTCTTGATAAAACACAGTCCGACAAATTAGCACAGACCCTGCGGCTGAGTGATTTTGTAAAATTTGCAAAGTATAAGCCAGCGGTAACCGATGATGAAGAAGCGTTCAAGACAATTAGGGATTCAATAATGGTATTACAAAAAACGGAAACAACGATTCTTCCCCAGGGAAAAAATTAAAAGAGATGTTGTACGAGTGGCTCAACGATATGGATTTTGCTTTTCCCCTTGCATTCGGGTTGTTTGCCCTGTTGCCGCTGCTGATATGGTGGTATATTAAAAAGAGTAACCGGCAGCAGGCCGTTATCACGGTTTCCACCACCCATGCTTTTACGGTTTCTTCCCTGAAGAGCCGGTTTCGTCATTTACCCTTTATACTTCGTTTGCTGGCATTGAGTGCATTGATACTGGCGCTGGCCCGGCCACAAAAAAGAAACGATGACCAGCGTTCAGAAGGAGAGGGTATTGATATTGTCTTATGTATGGATGTAAGCGGCAGTATGGGATCGAAAGATATTTTGCCTTCCCGGATGGATGTGGCCAAGGAAATGGCCGTTGAATTTGTCATGAACCGGCCGGTTGACAGGATCGGCCTGGTTATTTTCTCCGGTGAAAGTTTTACCCAATGCCCTGTTACGACCGATAAGAATACGTTGATCAGCCAGATACAAAGCCTGGAAAGCAGGCAATACCTGAAAGACGGCACCGTGATCGGTGAAGGACTTGCAACGGCCGTCGATCGTCTTTCAAAAAGCCAGGCCAAGAGCAAAGTGATCATTTTAATTACGGATGGAAAAGAAGATGCCCCCGATACAAGACTGATCGATCCGCTAACGGCACTGGAGATCGCAAAAACAAATAAAGTAAAAGTGTACACGATCGGCATGGGTGCCAGGGCTTCGGCTGTTCCGGAAGTAACTGGCAACAAACCGGCGAATAAAAATCCTGCTATTGATTTTATTGATGAAGACCTGCTTCGGAAAATAGCCGGAGAAACAGGAGGAAGGTATTTCCGGGCAAAAGATAAAGAAGGATTGAAGAACACCTACGACCAGATCGATACTATGGAAAAATCAAAAGTGGAAGTACAATCTTTCAAACGGTACCAGGAACGTTACCTGCCCTTTGTGCTGGCCGCTCTTGCATTTCTTTTCCTGGAAATTGTTTTCCGGCTTACTGTTTTCCGGAAATTTCCCTGAACAATATTGGGTTATCTTGCAGCCGCATGAAAGCCACCGTTTATAAATCAACCGGCAGCTGGTACATCGTTAAAGATGAATCCGGAAGGATCTTCAATGCCCGGATGAAAGGAGTGATGAAACTCGATGATATCACCAGCACCAATCCCGTGGCCGTGGGTGATATCGTGGAAATGGAAATTGAAACAGAAGAAAGCAGCACAGCGATCATTGATGAGATTCATGCCCGGCATAATTATATCAACCGGCAATCACCCCGGCATAAACACCAACATCATATTGTGGCGTCTAATCTTGACCAGTCTTTATTAGTCGCCACGCTGAAAGAGCCTAAAACATCACAGGGTTTTATTGACCGGTTTCTCGTGGCTTCTGAAATGTACCATGTGCCGGCCCTGGTTGTTTTTAATAAAGCCGATCTCTACAAAAGCAAAGAGTTGCAGCGATATGAAGCATTGAAAGATATGTATGAGGCCATCGGTTATAAAGTATTCCTCATCAGTGCTGCGAAAAATGAAGGGGTGGAAGCGGTGCTGGAGTTGCTGAAGAATAAAACCACTCTCATCAGCGGGCACAGTGGTGTGGGCAAATCATCGTTGCTCAATGTGATTTTTCCCGATATCAATTTACGGACACAGGATGTGAGCGGCTGGAGCGGTAAGGGACAACACACCACTACGTTTGCCGAAATGTATGACCTGCCATTTGGCGGCCGAATCATTGATACACCGGGGATGCGGGAGTTCGGGCTGGTGGATATCAGCAAACAGGAACTCTCCCATTATTTTCCCGAGCTGCGGGACCGGCTGAATGATTGCCAGTTCAATAATTGTTTACATGTAAATGAACCGGGTTGTGCCATTAAAGAAGCCGTCATGAATGGTGCGGTACATGAAGACAGGTATGTGAGCTATGTAAACATACTGGATTCAATAGAAGAAAAGAGTTACTAACCTTAAGCGATCTTCCGCTCCACTTCGTTGAACAATTTTCCTTCTAACACACCGGCTAATTCCACAACCGCTTTGTTGTCCTTGTTCAGGGCATCACGGGTCTTGGTCGGGAAAATGGAGATACCGTTGTAGATATTGTAGTGCAGGGTGAGGTTATGACCTTTGAACCGGAATTCCCAGTCAATGGTGTCAAAGTCATCCTCTTTATTACTGAATTTGATTTTCAGGTCTTCGCTGAGTACATCAGCTACCTGGTAAAAGCGTTTCAATCCGCCATCATCGGCAATAACTGCCTCTGTGCATCCTAAGTTGGTTCGTAGGGTCAGGCTCATATTATAAGGGTTTAATGTTTTCTATAAGGACAGGTGGCGGGGTGGATTCGCTGCGTAAAAACCGTATTAACTTCTGAATTTTTTCGCTTTTCTCGCTTCCTTTTCCGCCTTCGGGTCACCGTTGGCTAATTTCTCAGCACCAATGTTCTTACCGTTGGTTGGACAGCCATACTTGGGAGGAAATAAACTGTTCCAGACCTTACAGGAAGACAGTAACAACATCAGTCCCAGTGCTATCGTTAAAAAACGGAGGCTCTTCATAGTTTTTCATTTTTTTCTATAACGAATCTACGTAATATTCATTGCCCCTGCCATAGTAAAAGCACCATATACGGGCTTTTATGATGAATGGATTTTTATTGGCAGGCCTAATGCACTAACAGTCAGGGTTCAGTCTTTTTTCTCCCGGAACCAATCGGCATATCTTATATAATTGTTAGCGATCCGGTCGATCTCGCCATGGATCAGTTCCTGTGAAATATCCTTTACTTTTTTAGCCGGCACCCCGGCATAAATACTGCCGGCTTCACAAACCGTATTCTCTAATACCACGGCACCAGCCGCAATGATGGTATTGCTGTGCACCACGCAATTGTCCATCACGATGGCCCC
>JAEUVP010000183.1 GCA_016786805.1 Chitinophagaceae bacterium
ACCCACCAGGAGATCAACTTGCTTTTGGTAGCAAAATTGGCAGTTGTTTTCAACTGGTGTACGGCCCACTCATCTTCCATTTTACCTGTTACAGGATCAGCAGCAGGGAAATGGGTATGTTCAACGGTGTGTGCTAACTGGAATACAATACTCAGTACGAAGCCGGCAAACAGGCCATAGATCAGGAAACCGATCAGCCAGGGGGTAAAACCAAGCAGGTAAATAGGTAAGGCAACAAACAAAAAGGCGTGCAACACTTTAAATGACCAGAAAGAGGCATGATCCATTGTTGTCATCTTCTTCAAAGGCATCGGCCCGATCCTTTTCAGGAAATATTTTTTATAATCGGTTACAAACACCCACCAGATATAAAGCAATGAATAGGCTGCCCAGAAATACAAGTGCTGGTAACGATGGATCTTGTAGAATTTTTGTGTTTCGCAAAGGCGCAACAAAGGTCTTGCTTCAATGTCATCATCCACGCCATCAATGTTAGTATAAGCATGGTGGATCACATTGTGTTTGGTCTTCCACATGAAATTATTGGCACCCAGAAAATTCACTGATAAAGCAGCCAGGTCATTTACCCATTTGTAGCGGCTAAAACTGCCGTGGGCTCCATCATGCATCACGTTAAAACCAATAGCTGCTGTAAGGCCGCCAAGGATTAAACATTCCAGGATGGCTACCCAGGTAACCGGTGTAAAGAAAACAAGGTGAATATATACAAACAGGAAACTGATCACTAACAAAATAGCTTTTAACCAGAGGCTGTAATTGCCGGTTGTTGATTTTCCCACCTGCTCAAAATAATCACTGATCCTTTTTTTCAGTTCAGTGTGAAAGGAGTGGGGAACATTGGAAAATTTAGGAATTGCCATTAGAAATGAATTGTCTTAAATAATGGGTAAAAGTAACTCAAAATCACGTAAATAAGTGTGTTGATTATCACAATACTGCTTTTGAGGCTGATTTGTTGTACAAAATCATGTTTCCACCTGGACAAGGGCATCGAGATTACGGATTCCTATCTTTTTTTCACTGATAAACCCTTCAGCATACTTTACGCCGATACGTTTCCCAAACATCCTTGCCCGGGCAATGACGGCATCTAAAAAGTCAGGAGTGGAGATATAGGTTTGAGGGCCGTCTGCATCACTGTCAGGAGTGTGAAATTGTGTTGTATACGCTTCAATGGATTTCATCCGTTGCTCAAACACATCGCTGATATCAATCAACAGGTCGGGTTCATGATACCAGTCCTGAATATAATGCAGCACATAAGACGGGCGCCACCTTGCCTGTGCAGTCCCCTTCTCATCTTTTGTTTCAATTTTTGCCAGGCCCGACAGGAAACAGCAATCGGCGATCATATTTCCTGCACGGCCATGATCGGGATGACGGTCGTTCAATACGTTGGCTATAACAATATCAGGCTGGTATTTACGGATAGCAGCGATCAGTTTTAATTGGTGTTCTTCATCATTCCTGAAAAAGCCGTCTCTCATTTTAAGATTTTCTCTTACCTGTACCCCGATGATCATCGCTGCATTTGCCGCTTCCTGGTAACGTGTTTCAACTGTGCCCCTTGTTCCCAGCTCTCCCTGTGTAAGGTCAAGAATGCCTGCCTTTTTTCCTCTTTTTATTTCATTGATCAAAACGCCGGAACAACCGAGTTCCACATCATCCGGGTGAACACCGATGGCAAGTATATCTAGTTTCATATTTCTTTTTAAATAATTAGAAGCTGATCAGCAGAAGATCATCCTGCGTGATAAAGTTATGGAAATTGGGAAGAAATTTGAAGTAGCCGGAAGAGCAGGTTTGCTTACTTCCTGTATGGATTATTATACCAGACGCCGTCTATTTCGACTACGAAATTTTCGATCTGCCGGTCGGTCTTATCGCTAAGATCCCAATCTTGTTTCAGGTTACCACCAACAAAAAAAGCGATAGTCTGGTAAAGCCTTGCATTTACCCCGCCTTTATATTCTTTCAGAATTTCGTAACAATTATTACCGGTTTGGCGGTTGATGAGCTTCATCAATACTTTTCCCTGGTAAACTGAAAGGTTAGATAAAGGATCGCCAAACTCCTTTTTCAATTCTTTTTCTCTTGATTTGATATAAGCTTTTCGTTCTTTCTTCGAGGTGATGTTTTTCAGGTTGGCATTAATATCATTGATAGTGGCACCGGCGATCTTGGCATAAGGATAAGTGACATACACGGCATTTCTCAAACGGGTCCATTCCTTTACATACTTCTCTAATTTTTTGCCGGATAAATTACCCACCCAAACCATGCCCAGTTCTTTATAAGGCATCACCTCGTTTTCATATACAATAGCATCCACGATGATGGTGTCATTGGAGCCCCAGTTCCGGGCTACTTCATTCATAGAGGGAGTGCGGGGCTGTTGTTCAGACTGACCAAAAGCAACGACACTTGCCAGGAGACAGGCAATGGCGATGTAGAAATGAAATTGGTATCGTAATAACGTTTTCACAGTCATTAAAAATACAAAATGCCTGCTGATAATGTACAGACATAAAAACGGCGGGAAACGCTGTACAGGGCCTCTTATATTTCCAGTTTTTCCGCCTTCAGCCGGTTCAGCTGGATACGTCGTACCATGCTGACCAGTATGCCAATAGCTGTAATAGCCACACCCAGCCAGAGCAAAATGATATAGGGAAATTTGTAAGCTTTTAATGTTACATATTTCATCACCGCATCTGATTCTTTTACGCCCAATTCTATCGATTTGTCCGGGTTTACTTTCTGTAATTGTAGCACCAGGCTCTCCGACAGGGTAGTGTCAGGGAGAGCCAGTAATTCTCCTTTTGCAATGGCCAGCCGGGGCACTTTTGTATAACTGGTGCCATTCTTTGAAAATATTTTGACAGAAGCTTCGTGCAACGATCCTTCTTTGCCAAAAAGATCTTCCGGCAAGTTTGTTTTAGCAACAACATCTTCCAGGATCATAAAGCCATTGGAGTAGAACAGCGAATCACCGGGTTTCAGCACATTTGTTTTAAATGTAGTGGTATCTTTTTTTTGTTGCTCCGGGTCAGGCAAGGAAGTGATATAGGTGAATACATCATGATCAAGATAATGCCTGGAGGAAGGATTAGCCATCAACCCCGCATTGCCTTTATAGTTAACAAAGGCATTGGGCTGTAAGATAAAATCCTCTTTGCCATCCTTGCGCTGGAAATGAATATTGTAATACCATTGCTGTTTCTTCGGGTGCATGGAATCACTTTCATAGGTTACCCAGTATTTGCCCATATCGGTTTTGATACCTTTAACCAGTGTCAGGTTTTCACCGGGATTTTCTTTGCTGCCTTCTCCCAATGGCACAAAGATGCCGCTGGTATTCCTTGATAATATTTCTTTATTAGAAGAAGAGATAAGAATAGCAAACAGCACCATTCCAAATCCAAAGTGGGCAATAGAACCACCGGATAACTTCAGGCTGCCTTTTAACCCCAGCCAGATATAAGAGATATTGGCCACCATGGTATAGATGCTGCAAACAACGGCCAGCCAGATAGCACCCTGGAACATGGGTCCTTTTTTTGTATAGGTGATATCATACATTGCAAACAGTGCCACTGATAAAATAGCCGTGATCACGGTTGGCGTTACGATCTTCTTCCAGAAATAAGAAGAGGGGGTGTTTTTATATTTCAAATATTGTGTTACCGCAGTAAGTAAAGCCAATATCACAGCTACATAGATCTGGATATTATTGTAAGCAAATTCAGGATCCTCTGAAGGTGCTTTTTTGATATCAAATAATTTATTGAATACCGGTAATGATGTTTGCCCGATGATAACAATGGCGGATAAGAAAAATACAAGGGAGCCAATGAACATCCAGAATTCCCTGGAAGAAGTGGCTTCTTCTTTTTGAACAGTGGGTACCTGTGTTTGTATCTGGTA
>JAEUVP010000188.1 GCA_016786805.1 Chitinophagaceae bacterium
GATACTCGAATTGCTGGTAAGAGGGAATTCTTATAAGATGATTGCCGATAAAAGCAACGTATCCGTGGATACCGTTAAAAAGCACCTCCAGAATATCTATCATAAACTCCATGTAAACTGCGGCACCGAGGCCGTGGCAAAGGCATTACAACATAAGATTGTGAAACTAGATTAATGATTTCTTACCCGATTGTGTAATTGCCCCGGATCTATTAAATACAGATTTTTATACCAAATAATTTTGGTATGAAGAAGTTAGTTATCCTGTTCCTGGTTTCAGTTCCTTTTATTTCAGTCGCTCAAAATGTAGGCATTGGTACTGCAAACCCTCAGCAAAAACTTCATGTTGCCGGAAGTATAAGGTCGGATGCACTTTCAGGGAGCAATGGCGTTCTTAAATATAACAGTAGTGGCGACCTTGTAACGTTACCAAACAGCGGAAACTCAAATGATGTATTATTGGGTAATGGTGCCTGGGGGGCAGTAGATGGAACTGTTCCAACAGGTACTATTGTAGCTACTGAAAACTACAACGACCCGGCTCTTTTGAACAAAGGGTTTAACCTTTATGGCAGCATACCGGGATATTCTAAATTTATCAGTTCTTCTTTTACTGCCAATCCAAGTACCTGGGCCGTGACTTATTTTAAAGGCAATCTATCAAAATATTCTCCACCCCCGTTTGATGGAGATAATCTTATAGTGTGGGCCGATACGGTGCTGTATGTATTTTCTGATAATCGCTTATACGCATATAATCCAATAAGCGATATTTGGCGGTTAGTTTTGTTTAACCTTACAAGTTTCAGGGCTTCGCCGCAGAGCAAAGCAGTATGGACTGGAACAGAAATCCTGGTATGGGGCGGGTATTATAATTCATCTACCAATAATGGCTTCAGGTATAACCCCGGTACCAATACATGGGCGGCTATTCCGGAAACAAATCAACCAGTTGCCAGGTACGGTTTTGCCATGCGCATGGTAAATAACAGTATTGTTGTTTGGGGTGGGGTGGCAGTTTCGGGTGGTACATCGCTGAACACAGGAGCTGTATTAAACCTGGCTAGCAATACCTGGACAACAACGAGTACTACAGGGGCACCTACAGCCCGGGCTGATTTTTCTTCGGTAGTGAATACAGCTCAAAGCACTATGATAGTGTGGGGTGGAAATGCCACACCTGGTGGCATAACAAATACCGGGGCTATATATAATCCCTCTACCAACAGCTGGTCGGCAATAACTAATACTGGTGCACCGGTGGCCAGGGACCTGCATACTGCAGTATGGTCAGGCTCGGAGATGATTGTATTTGGTGGCAGAGATAGTTTTGGTAACGGGTATAATTCCGGAGGACGGTATAACCCTGTGACCAATGCATGGATGGCGACAAGTACAACCGGTGTGGTGGCAAGAATTGTTCCCTCCGCTGTTTGGATAGGCTCCCGTATGCTGATAACAGGCGGTACTACTGGTAGTAGTACAGGTCCTGTTTATTCTGCTAATGCTTATTTATATGATCCGATAACCAATAGCTGGTCAACCGGTGGTAATATGGGAGTAGCCAAAGGTTCACATTCATCTTTTATGGCTGACAATATTGTTATGATAATGGGCGGTGTTACATCTGTCTATAATGCAGCGGTAGGTGCCTATTCTAATGACCCCTATTATCCTCAGGGCGCAAGATATTTTTTAGTAAGCACCGCCACTTCAAAAACAGAGGTATTAAACAGGGCAGACCTTTATTTGTATATAAAGTAATAAAAAATTTACCCGTTGTGCTATTGTCCCACATTTCCATAAAGCAGGTTTTTATGTCAAATAATTTTTGGCAGGAAAGATATTACTGCTGTTTTTTGTTATTACAAGTTTCTGAGGTGCAGTATAGGCATACAGGAATAGCTGCACTGGTGAAAACCGGGTATGTGGGTGGTATTGGAATTGATAATTAGCTATACTACCTGAATGTGTAATTGACTTAGGTTCATAATAAGGCCATCTTTATGACATCAAAACCATTGACGTATGAAAAAGAGACTACAGCTTTCCTTATTACTGTGCCTGGCGGCCTTAATGACTTTTTCACAAACTACATTGCCGCAGAACCCCGGGAAACTCCCGGCACCCAAAAACCTGTAGGTAGTGGCAAAGCCGGACCTTATTATCACCAACGTAACGGTGGTATCTGCTACCGGTGGGGTTTCTGCTGATTGGGATATCCGTTTATCGGTAACGGTAAAAAATACCGGCGGCATTATAACACCGGCCACAAAGTTTAAGGCCACTGCAAAAAGTGCAGCAGCCGGGAATAATCCCTGGAAGGATTTTGGGTATGCCGATTGCCCGAAAGTAGGTCCCGGCCAAACCATCACAACAGAGATCAGGCTCAGGGATAATAATTGGGCGATGCACAAGGTTCCCAAATTTAACCTGGTACTGAAAGCTGATGGCACCAACCTGGTAGCTGAGGGGTCTGAAAATAATAATAGTACTACCGGAATCCTTATTGGGTTATAAATTTTAAAACACTCATCAACCTACAGTATGAAAAGAAATATTTTTCTCTCCCTGGTCTTGTGTTGTACGATTGCCTGTAACAATGAAAGCAAAACCGGATCTTCAGGGGATAGCTTAGTGACAACAGCAACTTCTGCCACTAAAGCTGAAACTACTTCTTCACCTGCAATGACGGGCAATTGCGGAAGCCTTTTACTTTTTAAAAAGGGTACCGTGATTGAAGCGGTCAGCTATAATAAAAACGGGGAAGAAACAACCAGGCAAAGTTCAACAGTACTTGATGTTGCATCAACAGCTGCCGGGGTGACAGCAGAAGTAGAAATGAAGAGCAACGGTATTGGAAAAAAAGAAAATTCGTTTACCGGGAAATACAGTTGTGATGGAAAGAATCTCTATGTGGATTTAACCAGCCTCTTTGCCAATATGGATGCAAAAGGAGCAAAAATTGAAGGAGACCCTATTAGTTTCCCGATCAGTGTTACTGAGGGAGAAACGCTTCCGGATGTTACCTATTCAATGACGGTCACTAAAGCGGGTAAGCAAATGAAGACAACCGTGTTTATGAAGAACAGGAAGGTGGGAGCAAAAGAAAAAGTGACCACCCCTGCGGGTACGTTTGATTGTTACCGGATATCATCCACGTCAGAAGCCGAAGTGGATATTGAAGGGATGGATGAGAAAATGAAACAGATCATGCAGTCAATGAAGAATACCATGCCGAAGCAAAGCTTTGTGATCTTTTATGATCCTGCTGTTACCATTGTTAAAGTGGAAATGTATAGTGATGATAAACTGATCAGTCACTCAGATGTGGTTGCGATCAGGTAATAAGTAACCGGGATAAATCCTTATATGAAGCACTCTAAACTGGTTTGGTTATCGCTGTTCTGCTGGTTATATGCAGTGGGGCTGTTTGCGCAGGGTCAGTTTGCCGGTCCAAAAAGCAGGACACTGATCGGAACAAAGTATAACCAGGGCCCTGAACTACCGGGATTAACGGGTTATGAATACCGGGAGTCGGGTCTTGCATTTGGTATCACTGAACCGGAACAGTTTTCAGTCACTGTTTTTCAGAACGGACCCACATATATTGTATTCTTTGCGATTAACGAGGATACAACAACAAATGATTATACTATCCTGGATGTGCTGCTGATCAAAAAGGTTAAAAGTAATCAGGTAATTAAAACATTATTATGCCGGCAGCAGAAGACCATTGATGAGGCGATTGTTGCAGTCACTCAACCAGGTAATAACGAATATTCCCGGGCTGTGAAAGCATGGCGGTTCAACAGGGATAAAAGACGCTTTGAGCTGATAAATATAAAAGATATTGACTGCCTCAATGAAGGTGATGATTAATATTTATTCAACAAAAAAAGCATTGCAATGAAACGAGTTATTTCTTCTTTGCTTTTATTATTTGCCATTTCACCGGCAGCGACCGGTATTATATGGTAAATGCAATTACTAACTGAGCCTTGGATGAATAAAACTAAATAGCTTAATTAATAAAATTTTAACCCCACTACACATGAAATATAAAAACCAACTCCTGCTGGTGCTGCTGTTTTTTTCAGCCCTGCAAATAAAAGCGCAGCCGTTTAACCTGGATGAAAATGTTAAGCCTGTTGAACTAAAATTTGAAGAGTATAAAAAGCAGGGAGAAGAAAAAGCAAAAGGCAGGATCAGTGTCAATACGCTTACACAGGAGCAGGATACGGCCTATTATTTTATCCAGGGATTAAACATGTATGCACCTACTTACTTTAGTCTTAACAGCAACCAGCCGGATGCAGATATCACCATTAAACTTTGTAAAGAGAACTGGAAAACATTTCATCGTTCTGGCGAGGTAAAAGGGAAATCCTTGTGGAAGTCTGACTTTAAAACGGAGGGGGATTTTGGTATCATGGTGATTGCAAATAAAAAACCGGTTACGTATGTGTTGATGGTTTGGACCGGCGATGAACTGAAAGTAGAAATGCCATCCGTGTTTAAACCGGCTGATCCTTCATCCGCTGGTGGGGCTGGATGGCTAAAAAAGAACATGACACTGGTTATTGTTGCCGCCGCAGCATTACTTATCATAGCTTTCTTATTAGTAAAACTTAAAAAGAAAAAATCATGAGAACTATTATTAATACCACGCTGAAAAAAGCTGTGCTGATATTTGCAGTACTGTTTGTGTCCTTTGCCGTAAACGCACAGGATGATGATGGTTTTGATGTTGGAGGTGATAATGACCCCGCCGAAGCGGTTAATGATGCTTATGAAGAATTACAAGGATATATGGATTGGTTAGAGGAGAGACGAAACGAGTGGAATGCGGTTCAAAATTTTGAGCCGGGCGCCTGTGCACCTGATTTTAATGCCAGTGCCGGTGCCATGATGGCGTCCACTTGTGCCGATAATGCCGGATGCGGGGAATGTTATCAAAGAGCTGTAGGAGAATTGAATTTTATACGTCGCCAGTTGGGAAGGTTGCGCTGCATTTATAATAACACAAAAAATTTTACTGAAAAGGCGTTGTCTTTTGGGGATAATATGAGTGGTATCCATGCCGTAACCGGTATTGCCTGGCAAAATGAACGGGGTGGCATCGTAGCCGAGTTTGATCATTTTAAACAGACCTACGACCGGAAATACACCGATATGATGGGGGCTTTGCAAAGAGCCTTGCAAAGTATCAGTGCCTGTGAGCAGCAATACGGGCTGCCGGATTGGTACCAACGTTTTGGTTTTATGTACTTTGAATTTATGAAGGATAAATACAAACGGACTGATTAAGCATTTTGTTGTCTGGATACTTTAAAAGGCTCCTTCAGGAGCCTTTTAAAGTACTTGGTTTTTTTATCCCATATTATGAAACACTTTCTGTACATCATCATCCTGTTCTAATTTCTCGATCAGTTTGCTGACGTCGGCGGCTTGCTCATCATTCACGGGAACGGTTGTGGAAGGAATCCATTCCAGTTCTGCACTGATAGGAGTGATGCCTTTATCTTCTAATGCCTTTTGCATATTACCAAAATCATGAAAGCTGCAACGCACAACGAGTATATCTTCCCCGTTTTCACCGCTGCCTTCCCCCAACTCTTCCAAACCAAAATCGATCAGTTCCAGTTCCAGTTCATCTGTATTTAATCCTTCGGGTTTTAATTTGAATACTCCCATTTTTTTGAACTGAAAACTTACACTGCCACTGTTGCCCATTACTCCGCCACCTTTATTAAAATGGGATTTTACATTGGCTACTGTTCTAACATGGTTATCGGTAGCTGTTTCCACCAGGATGGCAACCCCATGCGGGGCGTATCCTTCGTACAGGATCTCGTCATAGTTGACCAGCTCTTTACCCTGAGCCCTTTTGATAGCCGCTTCCACCCGGTCTTTGGGCATACCCACACTGCGGGCATTCTGAAAACAACGGCGAAGGGCAGCATTTGTCCCGGGGTCGGGGCCACCCGCCTTAACAGCAATGATGATCTCTTTACCAATACGTGTAAACTGCTTGGCCATTCTGTCCCAGCGGGCAAACATAGTCGATTTGCGGACTTCAAATATTCTTCCCATAGCTCATATTCTTTTGAGGCTGCAAATCTAAGGTAATAGGGGTAAATGAAAAACCGCCCCAATTGGGGCGGTTGTAAACTACTATAGTCAATTCTTATTAATTAAAATCAGATGCTTTCGGCAGTATTTCACCAGGGTTTTTCAGCTTACTTCTTTTCCGGCTGTAAGCAAAGTAAACCACCAGGCCAATGCCCATCCAGATAAAGGCCACTTTCAGTGTTTGGGCATCCAGTCCAACGATCATCAACGTACAGATCAATGCACCCAGGGTGCTAACCACTGGCACCAGCGGAGCTTTGAAAGGCCTTTCGATGTTTGGACTCTTTACCCGTAATATCCATACACCAATGCTCACCAATACGAAAGCAAAAAGGGTTCCGAAACTGGTCAGGTCACCGGCAACATGCCCGGGAACGAAAGCAGCGAAAGCACCTACGAATATGAACAGGATCCAGTTAGCTTTATAAGGTGTTTTATATTTTGGATGTAACTCACCAAATGCTTTCGGGATCAAACCATCATTACTCATGGTATAGAAGATACGGCTTTGTCCCATCAGCATCACCAGGATCACTGAAGAGAAACCGGCAAGAATAGCAACGGTTACTGCATTCGCCAGCCAGCCATAACCTGTCATATAGGTACTGATGGCATAAGCAACAGATGCTTCTCTTCCTTTTTCCGGGTCAACAAAATCTTTCCACGGTGCTACGCCGGTGAGTACATGTCCGAACAGGATATAAAGTATGGTACAAACGACTAATGAACCAAGGATACCGATCGGCATATCTCTTTTCGGGTTCTTGGCTTCCTGTGCTGCTGTACTTACTGCATCAAAACCAATAAAGGCGAAGAAAACAATTGCCGCACCACCGAGAACACCTCCCCATCCATGTTTATTCCAGCCGCTGTAATCAGAGATCACTTTACCTGCCTGGTCTACCACAGCCGGAGTACCCTCTGGGATCATATACGGAGTATGGTTTTCTGGTTTGATGAACTGCCAACCAATAGCAATGAAAAGAATAACGATTGCTACTTTGATAAATACGATGATCATATTTACGAAGGCTGACTCTTGTGTTCCTTTGATCAATAATAAAGTAAGGGCCAGCAAAATGACCAGCGCCGGTGCATTCAGTATACCCGAATGATGGATACCGGCGGAATCAGTAAAGCTTTCAAACGGCGAGTGGCACCATTCATATGGAATAGCCCCTCCCAGCAGCTTATTTAAATATTCACTCCAGGCAATAGAAACAGTGGCGGCACCCAGTGCATATTCCATGATCAGTGCCCAGCCAATGATCCAGGCGATCAATTCACCCATGGTAACATACGAGTAGGCATAAGCACTACCGGCAATCGGGATCATAGAAGCAAACTCAGCATAACACAAACCGGCGAAGGCACAACCTATGGCTGCCACCACGAAAGATAAGGTTACAGCAGGTCCTGCAGCTTGCCCGGCAGCCGCAGCCGTACGTACGAATAAACCCGCACCAATGATCGCACCGATTCCAAGGGCAATCAGGTTACCGGCTCCCAATGTTCTTTTCAATCCCTTCTCCGTATCTGCTGCCTGTGCCAGCACCTGGTCAAGGGGTTTCTTGATAAATAAACTCATTTGTTGGTTTTTTATAAGTGACTAAGATAAGTATTGAAGCCTAAACTTCATGCGTTCTTTTTCGAATGGCCCTATGCTTTTTTCTTGGTGGAAATTGCTAGGTAATACAGGGGAACTCCCAGTAATACAATGATAAGTCCCGGCCAGGTAAATTCCGGTTTGTAAATGATCAGCAAACCGCAAAAAGCTGCTCCCATCAGTATATACAGCGCCGGTAAAATGGGGTAACCAAATGCCTTATAAGGTCTCTCTGCATCAGGCCTTTTTTTGCGTAGTATAAATATGCCAGCGATAGTAAGCATATAAAATAAAACTACTACGAAGGAGATCATGTCCAGCAGCTGCCCGTATCTGCCACTCAGGCTCCAGATGCTGGCCGCAATACATTGTATCCATAAAGCTACCTGTGGCACGGCATTTTTATTTAATGTGCCTACATTTTTAAAGAACAGGCCATCTTTAGCCATAGTGTGATATACCCGGGCACCTGCGAGGATTAACCCGTTATTACAACCAAACGT
>JAEUVP010000198.1 GCA_016786805.1 Chitinophagaceae bacterium
ACTGTTTTGTTTTGAGCCCATATCATCTGAACGGATAATAGGAATACCGTCAGCATCAGGCCTGCTGTTTTTCTCATGTGCATGTAATTTTAGTGCGTTGCTAAAATATTAATAAAATGTTAAGACAAAAAAAGCCGTGCAATGTGCTGCACGGCTTTTAAATAAATATTAATTATTATATTAACTATTCCCTGTCCTTTGCTCCAAGATATAACATGACATATTGTATCAATGTTACGACAGCTGCTAAAGCCGCCACAACATAGGTGGTAGCCGCCCATTTCAGGGCATCTTTAGCTTTTGGGTACTCCAGGGAATTGGTCACATTCGTTGTATTTAACCAGGCCAGGGCCCGTCGGCTGGCATCAAATTCCACCGGCAAAGTGACCAGTGAAAAAAGAACCGTCAGGGCGAAAATAATGATACCAATCAATAAAAGAGTGGTATTCCCGGAGCTGGCCATTACCACACCGATCAATAATACCCAATTTACCAGCGAGGAGCTAACCTGTACCGCCGGGACCAGCTTACTCCGCAACATCAACCAGTTATAAGCAGTTGCATGCTGAACAGCGTGGCCACATTCATGGGCCGCTACCGCCGCAGCTGAAACACTGGTCCCAGTATATACCTCAGGACTAAGGTTTACGGTCTTATTTACCGGGTTATAGTGGTCACTGAGAAAGCCCTCAACGGAGGTGACTTTTACGTCATAAATACCACTTTCCCGGAGCATCTTTTCGGCAATTTCACGACCACTCAGACCACTGGATAATGGGACCTGGCTATACTTCTTAAACTTACTTTTCAGCGCCAGCGAAACCAACATGCTGATACCTAAAAATATCAGCGAAACGATCATAATTGAGGGTGTCATTTTTTGATTAATTTTTAAATTTTCCTACGCTTTTATAACAAATCTTCAGCCATTTGGATTACTACTCTTTTTTCAGCCTTTTTGTCACTCAATTAAATAATGAAGCTCTTAAAACAAGGAATAAAAGCCAGCCAGGTGGCAATAAATGAATGCCCGTAACTCAATGATTATAAACAAATTAGATTCTTATTTTTTACATTATTCAATTCTCTTTTTTTGAGGTTTTCAAAGCCTAAAGTTATCAACAGCAGCAAAAATTTATTTTGAAATGTGGGTCATATTTGTAACTTAGCAATAGAATTTAATGGGTTAGTAAGTAAGAGGGTCAGTCGTCAAGATTGACCCTTTTTCATTTTATAAATTTCCTTCACACTATATATTTTTTTCTGCTGTTTATTTTTCTTTTTTACCGGGTTTGCTTTCAAAATCCTTTACCTTTTTCATCCAATTTTTTTTGATCAGTTACCTTTAACACATGAGTAAGGCCAAGTCAGCATTTTTTTGTCAGCAATGCGGTTATGAAAGTGTGAAATGGGTAGGGCAATGTCCATCCTGCGGACAGTGGAATACATTTGTTGAAGAACTGGTGCAAAAAGAACCAAGCAAGAATAATAATGGCTGGAAAGATTATAACGAAGAAAGAAGAACCAACCGGACTATTTCATTACAGGAGATCAAAAGCAGTGAAGAAAAAAGAATTGCTACGTCAGATACAGAATTGAATCGTGTATTAGGAGGCGGCATTGTTCCCGGAAGTATTGTTTTAGTAGCCGGTGAACCAGGAATCGGTAAATCAACCTTGTTCCTGCAAAATGGATTATGGATAAAAGATATAACCGTTCTTTATATCAGTGGCGAAGAAAGCGAACAACAAATCAAGATGCGGGCAGATCGTTTGAAACAAACCCCATCAGCTGCATATGGAGAAAATTTTTACTTGCTGACTGAAACATCCACACAGATCATTTTCCAGGAAATAAAAAAACTGAAACCGCAGCTCGTTATCGTTGATTCGGTTCAAACTTTACATACACCGTTTATTGATTCATCCCCCGGCAGCGTATCACAGATACGTGAATGCACGGCCGAATTTCAACGATTTGCCAAGGAAACAAATACGCCTGTTTTCCTGATCGGTCATATTACCAAGGATGGAAGTATCGCCGGGCCAAAGATCCTGGAACATATGGTGGATACAGTACTGCAGTTTGAAGGTGACCGTCATTATGCTTACCGGATACTGCGTACACTAAAGAATCGTTTTGGCAGCACCGCTGAGCTGGGCATCTATGAAATGACCGATACTGGTATGAGAGCCGTAACTAATCCCAGTGAAATTCTCATCACACAAAAAGAAGATCAGCTGAGTGGTATTGCAATCGCTGCCACTATTGAAGGAATAAGACCATTACTGATCGAAGTGCAGGCACTGGTTACCCAATCTGTTTACGGAACACCACAGCGAACGGTTTCTGGCTTTGATCTGCGTCGCTTACAATTATTATTAGCAGTTCTGGAAAAAAGAGGTGGATTCCATTTTGGCATGAAAGACGTTTTCTTAAATATAGCCGGCGGCATCAAAGTAGAAGATCCTTCTATTGACCTTGCTGTTCTTTGTTCTTTATTATCTTCCTACGAGGATGTGCCCTTACCACAGCATCTTTGCTTTGCAGGGGAAGTGGGATTGAGTGGCGAAATAAGAGCCGTCAATCGTATTGAGCAGCGCATAGCAGAGGCAGAAAAATTAGGGTTCGAAAAGATCATTGTTTCCAAATACAACCAGAAAGGCTTAGCTAAACAGAAGTTCAATATTGAGGTAGTAACAATGGGCCGGGTGGAAGAAGTTTACCAGTACTTATTTTAAGGCATGAAGTAGCGAACTGATTTATAAACCAATTTATGGTCAGCATTCGTGAAATAAAAGATTCCTTTCTTCATTTGCTTTTTCCGCATGTATGTGACGGATGCGGCAGTGATTTATTGGATAAACATTCCATGCTCTGCCTGCAATGCATGGAAGCCATTCCCCAAACCGATTTTGAAAAACACCCCGGCAATCCCATTGAAAAAAGATTCTATGGCCGCCTGCCTTTAGAACAGGCAACTGCCAGCTATTATTTTACTAAAGAGTCATTAGTGCAGAAACTGGTACACCAGGTAAAATATAAAGGCAATAAAGAACTGGGCATACAATTGGGGCAGCTCATGGGTGATCTGCTGAAAAGATCCGGGAGGTTTTCTGTGGATGCAATGATCCCCTTACCATTATTCCCCGTGAAAGAGAAAAAAAGAGGCTATAACCAATCCATGTTACTATGCGAAGGTATCCGGTCACAGTTAGAAGTACCCATTTTAAACAAGGTAATCACAAGGCCAGAACATACAGAAACACAAACCAAAAAAGGTCGTATTGAAAGATGGAAGAACATGGAAGGAAAATTTGTGCTTACAGATCCTGCTGCCATATCTGGTAAACATATTCTTTTAGTAGATGATGTGATCACCACAGGTGCTACTCTTGAATCCTGTGGTACAGCATTACTGAAAGCAGAAAATGTAAAGCTTAGTGTAGCCTGTCTTTGCTACTCGGCTCGTTAATCTCAATTTGTTGGGCTATTTTTGATACTAATGAAAATTGTAAGCCTGTTCCTGTTATCCTGTTGCCTGCTTGTTCTGTCTTGCCGGAAAGAATCCTTTATCACTTCTCCGGATGCAAGGGTCACTATTACCATCGACACATTGAAATATGATACCGTGTTTGCAACAGCAGGTTCTGTTACCAAAACCTTCAAGATCGTTAATGAGAATGACCAGAAGCTGCGCATCAGTTCGGTGAAACTGATGGGGGGTAACAGTTCAGCTTATAAAATAAATGTAGACGGAACTACCGGACCTGAGGTAACCAATCTTGAGATTGAAGCCAACGACAGTCTCTATGTTTTTGCACAAGTGAATATTAATCCTAACGCAGCTAACCTTCCTTTCATTGTAAGAGACAGCATCCAGGTCAGTTATAATGGAACAAACAGGCTGGTGCAATTAGAAGCCTGGGGACAGAACGCCCATTTCCTCCGTAATAAACAAGTGCTGACCAATGAAACATGGAACAATGACCTGCCGTATGTGATACTCGGCTATTTATACGTTGATACCAACCAGACACTTACAATCAACAAGGGCTGTCGCATATATGTACATGCAGATGCACCAATCATCGTAGAAGGTACATTGCAGGTAAACGGTTTAAAAGATACAGCAGACCGTGTCGTTTTCCAGGGTGACAGGATGGATGACCCTTATAAAGACTACCCGGCCAGCTGGCCCGGCATTTATTTTCTCGGCAGCAGTATCAATAATGTGATGAACTATGCTATCATCAAAAATGGTTATCAATCCATCGGTGTTGAAAATCCTTCCACCAATGCCAATCCCAAGCTGACGATGAATGAATGTATCGTTGATAATGCTTTTGACGCCGGTATCATTGCTGTCAACTCTAGTATCAGGGCAACCAATTGCCTGGTCAGTAATTGTGGCAAAAATGTTTATCTCGTGGGTGGTGGTAATTACCAGTTCACCCATTGCACCGTTGTCACTTATTCCAATAATTTCATACAGCATAAAGATCCCGTGCTGACGGTAACGAATTTTTCAAACAATGGTAACGCTAACCTGGATGCTGTATTCCGTAATTGTATTTTCTGGGGCGAAAACGGAACCGTAGAGGATGAAGTGGTGGTTTTGAAAAACGGCAGTACTCCTTTCAATGTTAATTTTGACCATAATTTATGGAAGGTCCAAGCCGCTCCTGCCAATGTGACCAGTACACAGATCGTCAATAATATTCCTCCCGATTTTGACAGTGTGAACAGTTCCCGGAATTATTATGATTTCAGGCTGAAAACCGGCTCTCCCGCCATCAATAAAGGCGTTAATGCGGGTATAGTTATTGACCTGGATGGGAAAACAAGGCCTGTCGGCCTACCTGACCTGGGTTGTTTTGAAAAACAATAGGGCAACCAGCGATAAAATTTAACCGATTCGCCAACCAGGCAAGCTTAACTTTGTTATTCTTCTTCATAAACGAAAACTTATATACAATGAAAACATTATTCCTGTCACTGATCATAGCCGTAACACTGACCGGCGGTTCTATCTATGATTTTAAAGTAGGTGGCCTTGACGGCACGGATATCGATCTTTCCAAATACAAGGGTAAGAAGATCATGGTAGTGAATACAGCTTCCAAATGCGGCCTCAC
>JAEUVP010000204.1 GCA_016786805.1 Chitinophagaceae bacterium
GTGAATTTTAATGATGTGTTTGTTTTTGCGGAAGCTAATAAAGGCACACCTAAATTCACTTACACCGATATTACTGTTATAACCTTATTGCTTTTTGTTGGTGCTACGGGTAAAAGTGCACAAATACCTCTTTACACCTGGTTGCCGGATGCTATGGCGGGTCCCACACCGGTGTCAGCCCTGATCCATGCAGCCACGATGGTAACGGCCGGTATCTATATGATCGCCAGGAGTAATATCTTATATTCCATGTCAGCCGTGACGATGAATGTGGTGGCGTATGTGGGATTGGCTACTGCTTTATTAGCAGCTACCATTGCGTTAAAACAAAATGATATTAAAAAAGTATTGGCCTATTCAACGGTCAGCCAGTTGGGTTTTATGTTCCTGGCACTGGGAACAGGCAATTATGTAGCGGCTGTTTTTCATGTGATGACACATGCCTTCTTCAAAGCTTTGTTGTTCCTGGGCAGTGGTAGTGTAATCCATGCCATGGGAGGAGAACAGGATATCCGTAATATGGGTGGGTTGAGTAAAAAACTGACGATCACTTATGTTACTTTCCTTATTGGTTGTATTGCTATTTCTGGGATACCTCCGTTCAGCGGTTTCTTTTCCAAAGATGCCATCCTGCTGAGTGCTTTCGAGCATAATAAGATATTATACGGCATTGCATTATTCACAGCTATGCTGACAGCCTTTTATATGTTCCGTTTATTGTTCATCACGTTCAGCGGAAAATTCAGGGGCACACCGGAGCAGGAACATCATTTGCATGAAAGCCCCGCTGCCATCACTATTCCATTGATCATTCTCGCTGTTCTTTCCATAGTGGGAGGTTTTGTAGGTGTTCCGGAAGCGCTGCTGCACGGCGGTGACAGGCTGGGTGAATTCCTGGCACCGGTCATTGCACCCGCAAAACATGAAAACCCGGTTTCTCATTCCACTGAATATGGTTTAATGGGTTTGTCATCAGTACTGGTGATCATCATGATCATTTTTGCCTGGTTCAAGTTTCGCAATTACCAGCGTACTGAAGCAACAGGCTTTGGAAAAGTGCTGGAGAATAAGTGGTACGTGGATGAATTATATGATAAGATCATTGTGAACCCGCTGCATAAGTTTGGAGGCTTCCTGAAATCAGTGATCGAGAAATCAGTGATTGACGGTTTGGTGAATGGAGTGGGCAAAGCAGTGAACTATGGAAGTCGTCAGCTCCGTTTGCTGCAAAGCGGCCAGGCAGGCAGTTATGTGCTGCTGATGGTGCTGAGTATGCTGCTGGTTTTTGTAGTGCAATTCTTTTTGAGAAAATAACTGGTTATAGAAAAATAATATGATCCCTGTTTTACTGATACTGCTTCCTTTACTGACCGGCCTGGTAACATTCTTTATAAAAGATGAAAAGACGGCCCGTTTTTGGGCATTACTGGCATCAATAGCCACCCTTGCTGTCTCGTTACTTGGCCTGACGGTAATGAATGATAACACACACCTGTCTCATAAGGCACAATGGTTACAGACAATTGGCAGCAGCTTTTCTGTAAAAGTGGATGGGATGGGTCAATTACTTTGTTTACTGACCGCCATTTCTTTTCCCCTGATCTTTGTAAGCACCTGGTACAGCAACTATAAAAAAGCAAATAACTTTTTTGCACTCATGCTGCTCGGGCAGGCAGGCTTAATGGGTGTCTTTGTTGCCATGGATGCTTTACTATTCTATTTCTTCTGGGAACTGGCACTGATACCGATGTATTTCCTCGCTTCTCAATGGGGTGGCGAAAAAAGGATCAAAGCAACTTTCAAATTCTTTATCTATACGTTTGTCGGATCTGTGTTGATGCTGATTGGTATTTTATACCTGCAGTCACAAACACCGGATCATTCGTTTGCGCTGCAGTCATTTTATAATCTCAGTTTGTCAAAAGGAACACAAAACTGGGTGTTCTGGTTATTCTTTGTGGCATTTGCTATAAAAATGCCCATCTGGCCCTTCCATACCTGGCAGCCGGATGCCTACGAGCAATCTCCAACAGCCACTACAATGGTGCTGAGTGGGATCATGGTTAAAATGGGTTTACTGGGTGTGATCCGCTGGTTAATGCCCGTATTACCGATCGCATCTTACCAGAATGGCGATATGGTGATGTCCATGGCAGTGGTAGGTATCGTATATGCTTCGCTTATTGCTATTCGTTCTGATGATATCAAACGACTGATCGCTTATTCTTCCATTGCGCATATCGGGCTGATGTGCATGGCACTTTTTGCAGAGAACAAAAGTGGTATGCAGGGGGTGATGATACAAATGTTCAATCATGGTATCAATATCATTGGTTTGTGGATCATGGTGGAAGTGATCGAACGGCAGTATGGCACCCGTAAATTATCTGAGTTGGGAGGCCTGGCACAAAAGGCACCGGTGATGGCTATCTTTTTTGTGATCGTGGCATTGGCTAATATCGCCCTGCCGCTCACCAATGCATTTGCAGGTGAATTCCTGATGTTTAATAGTTTACTGTCCGCCAAAACATCTTATCTCTACGCCATTCTTTTTACCGTGTTTGCCGGTTTGGGTATTATCCTTGCCGCTGTGTACACACTGAATATGATCCGTAAGATATTTTTCGGTGAACTGACGGCTGTAACGGCCAATGCACAGGATATGAAACTGAATGAGAAACTGGTGATGGGCATCATTGTGATCCTGGTATTCTGGTTTGGTGTGTACCCGCAGGCTTTGCTGAATATTACAGATGAGTTGTCACAGGTTCTGGTCAATAAAATGGAGATTAGTCATTTATTACGCAAGCAATAAGTAACAGGTTGTATGAACGCATTAATTCTTTCGGCTGTTTTGGGTGTTGTTATGATGTTCAGTGGTATACTGCTGAAACAGAAGAGTGCTATCCGCAACCTTGCCATTGCAGGTATACTGCTGCTGCTGGTGAGTAATATACTGGAGACCTACGGTACTGTTTTCTTCAAAGTCAACACCGAAGGGATGATGTACTTTGACCGGTTTGCCCTTTTCTTCAATACGATCGTATTGGTATCAACATTGCTTTACCTATTACTGACAGCAAGGGATATGGAGAAAGTGGGGGTGAACTATGCTGAGTATTTTGCACTGATCTTCTTTATTCTTTGCGGTATTACGCTGACCTCTTCTTTCAAATCATTGCTGATATTATTTCTAGGTATCGAGATCATTTCAATTCCGCTTTATATTCTTACTGGTACTGATAAAAGAAATTTGA
>JAEUVP010000209.1 GCA_016786805.1 Chitinophagaceae bacterium
TGAGTTCATGAAGGTCATGGTCACTGACTGCTATACACAAAACCAGCAAACAGCTTTTACCAATGGCATTGCACAATTAGAAGAAGCCTGTAAAAAAGCAACCGGTAAATCTTTTATAGAATGCACACCGGAGCAACGTCATGATTTCTTAGTCAGTCTTGAAAAAGAAGCGAAAGAGTTTAATACGAAAAGAGATGAAGCCGATAAACCTAAACGGGAAGCATTGAAAGCAGAAAATGAAAAACTGCCCTGGAAAGACCAGAAAGAGTTTGAAGCTGCCCCCAGTCATTATTATACGATGATGAAACAACTGACCCTGCTCGGATTTTTTAGTTCAAAAACGGGAATGACAGAAACCTTACGCCATATCCCGGTGCCGGGAAAATTTGACGGGGCCTTTCCTTATGCCAAAGGAGATAAAGCATGGGCTGAATAATTACTACACCCTTAAAATAACAAGATGCAATACAACAGAAGAAATTTTATAAAAATAACCGGTGGTGTTACCACGGGTTTTGCATTAAGCAGTTTAACCGGAATGTCCATTTTCTCTTCCTGTGAAGAAGCGGCGAAGATCAAAAAGTTTGGTATCCAGTTATACACCCTGCGGGATGTGATAGGAACTGACCCGAAAGGCGTTTTGAAACAGCTTTCATCTTTTGGTTATAAGCAGATCGAAAGTTATGAAGGAGCCCAGGGTATGTTCTGGGGCATGAGCAATACCGATTTCAAAAAATACATGGACGACCTTGGGATGTCCATCGTTTCTTCGCATTGTGATATCAATAAAGATTTTGAAAAGAAAGCGGCGGAAGCAGCGGCGATCGGGATGAAATACCTTATCTGCCCCTGGAAAGGACCGCAAAAATCACTGGATGATTTTAAAAAATTCACCGATGAATTCAACCAGAAAGGCGAGATATGTAAAAAGAATGGTATCCGGTTCGCTTACCATAACCACGACTATACTTTTAAGCCATTAGAAGGACAACTGCCGCAGGATGTATTAATGAATGGCACAGATGCAGCGTTAGTGGATTTTGAGCTGGATATGTACTGGGTGGCTGCCGCTAATGAAGATATTGAAGCCTGGTTAAAGAAGTACCCCAACCGTTTCCGTCTTTGTCATGTAAAAGACCGCAGCAAAGCACCGGGAGCCGATAATGGGAAGAATTCTGTTGATCTCGGTACAGGTGCAATTAACTGGAGCAGTGTATTGAAAACAGCCAAAGCAAATGGTATGGAGTATTTTATTGTTGAACAGGAAGCTTATCCCAATGGCAGCTCAACTGAAGCATCTAAAGTGAATGCGGGATATATGAAGAAGCTGAAAATTTGATTATCTAATTAAATTAAGATAGTGAATTACGCAAAGCCCTGACCTCGTCGGGGCTTATTGCATTATTCATATAACTCTCTGCCGAATCTTCAAACGCCGGATGAATAAATTCCATTTTGCTTTTTTCTTTGCCTCGTAAGGAAGAATGAAATTCCGTGCAGCCCGTTTTTTCCGCCAGCATTTTAATATTTTCTTTTCGGACACCACTCCCGGGCATGATGATGATACGATCTCCGCTCATGCGATTCAGGTCTGCTATTAATTCCATACCATCCGGGGCAGCCGGTTCTTGCCCCGAAGTCAGTATCCGTTCGCAGCCAATCTCCACCAGTTGCTCCAATGCTTCAAAAGGATTGCTGCAACGATCAAAAGCCCGGTGAAACGTAACGCTTAAGGGATAAGCTGCTTCCACGAGTGCTGCTGTTCTTTTTTTATCTATACTTCCATCGCTGTTTAATAAACCGATGACCACTCCATCACAACCCAGTTGTTTACAGAGTTTCACTTCTTTCAGCATAATGGAATATTCCTCTTCAGTATATAAAAAATCACCACCTCGTGGCCGGATGATGGGAAATAATTGAACCGTAAAAGCTTCCCGGCATTGTATGATAGTACCATAAGATGGTGTCGTTCCGCCTTCCGCTAAATTGGCACAAAGTTCTATCCGGTCTGCACCACCTTCCACCGCCGACTTTGTTGTTTCAAAATCGGAAGTAGCTATCTCAATGATATACTTTATGGGTTCCATAGTAATTTTCAACTTTAGGCTTAAGTCTCCCCTTCGTGGGAGATTTAGAGGGGGCTTATGGCATTACAAATTTCGCTTTTACCAATTCTTCCCTGGTTCCATTCTTAATAGCAAAACTGAAACCCTGGTGGATGGCATAAGCACCTACCTGTCCCTTTTTATTGAGAGCCAGGAAGGCCACCTGGATATCTTTTGCTTTTTCCTTCTTGATCTTTACAATTCTTTCAATCACTTTTTTACAGGCTGCTTCGGGTGATAATCCCTGGCGCATTAGTTCGACCACGGAATGGGAGCCAGCAACTCTTATCACATCTTCACCCTGCCCGGTAGCAGTGCAGGCTCCGACTTCGTTATCTACAAACAAGCCGGCCCCGATGATCGGTGAATCACCCAAACGGCCCCGCATTTTAAAACCGGCGCCGCTGGTGGTGCAACTACCACTAAGGTTTCCATTGGTATCCATTGCCACCATACCGATCGTATCATGGTTCCATTCACCATTGTCCAGCTTATGTGGAGCAAACGGGCCATGGCCCTGC
>JAEUVP010000308.1 GCA_016786805.1 Chitinophagaceae bacterium
CATCATATCGGGCTTTCGCTGGAGGAAGAGTATGAATTATTAATGCTGACCGATGAGCGGCAGCGGCAGGAATATTTGAAACGGCACCTGAATAAAGTATTGCCTATGCTCACCGAGATGGAGCATTTAAAAGAAAAGATCAAACTGAACGGGCATTTTAAAAACCTGGGCGGGTTTGATATTCAATCCTGATCAACCTTGAAACTATTTGCATGTCAATAACACTTTGCTTCGATTTCGGTAATACAAGAAAAAAAGTAGCGGTCTTCAAAAAAAAGCAGATCGAAACCGTACTGGTGCTGGAAGAGGATTCAACAGCTGCGATCAGCGAACTGATCGGGAAATATAAACCCACGAAATCTATTTTATCCTCTGTTATTGATCATAATGTGGCCATTGAAGAAGTGCTGGCGGCAGCCACTCAATTTCACAAGCTCAGTCACCTGACCAAAGTGGCGTTTACCACCCCGGTGGGTAAACCGGAAAGCATTGGTGCTGACCGGCTGGCACTCTGTGCGGCTGCGGTGAAGTATTATCCGACCAAAAATAACCTGGTCATTGGAATGGGTTCCTGCGTTACGTACAACTTCATCAATAAATACCATGAGTTCGTCGGCGGGGCAATATCACCGGGATTGGAAATGCGGCTGAAAGCCATGCACCAGTTCACCGCCAAGCTGCCATTGGTAAAGGCCGATAGCAATGTTCCCTTGATTGGATATGATACTACCACCAACCTGCTCAGCGGTGCTGTGTTAGGATTGGCCCGGGAAATGGATGGTTTCATCGATGATTACCGCCAAAAGTTCAGGAACTTTAACGTGCTGTTAACCGGGGGGGATTTAGTGCATTTGGCTTCACACCTGAAAAACAAGATATTTGCAGACCCTGATCTAATCTTTAAGGGTCTATATGCAATTAGCGAAGTCAACAACCCCTAAGAAAATCAATGGATTATACCTTAAACCAGCTGCTTTAAGCGTTATTCTCGTTGCTTTCTTTTCTGTCTTTTCCGGCACTATAACCATGGCGCAGGACAATTCGCCCTATACCCGTTATGGTATTGGCGACCTTGTTCCCTCCACCAATATCAATACAAGAGGAATGGGAGGAATTTCCGCCGCTTATATCGATAATTACGGTCTGTCTATCAATTTTAATAACCCGGCATCGTATTCTCATTTCATTGCCGCTAAAGAAGCCAAGTCCAACAAAGTGACTTCGGGCCGTGCTATCCTGGATATCGGAATGAACTTCGAAAGCCGTACCCTGAGGGAGCAAAACAATCCCACCAAGTTTGTAGCGAGTAATGCCCTGTTCTCTCATGTGCAGGTAGGTGTACCGCTAAAAAAGAACTGGGGTATGAGTTTTGGCCTTCGCCCGGTTTCAAGGATCAGTTATAAGATAGCACAACGGGAAAGATTATTTGATCCCGGAACTGGTCAGCCGATCGACAGTGCTTATACAGAATATACCGGTGATGGCGGTTCCTATCTTGCTTCATTTGGTACCGGCTTTAAAATATTCAATAAACAAACAGCTAGGGGAGAAGATAAACAAAGCCTGAGTATTGGTTTCAACGCCGGTTACTTATTTGGTAAAAAAGATTACAGTACCCGCCGCACCCTGCTCAATGATACGGTTGAATATTACCGGGGAAATTTTGAAAACAGGACCACTTTCGGCAACCTGTATTTCAATGCAGGCCTGGTCTACAGGAAGATGCTCAACGAAACAAAAAGACAATTTTTGACCATTGGTGCTTATGGCAACTGGGGGCAGAAACTGAATGGCAAACAGGATATCATCCGGCAAACCTATTTTGTAGATGCCACACAAGGCAACCTGCAGTTAGACAGTGTATCCATCAAATCAGATATTAAAGGAACGATTGACTACCCGGCTTCTTATACCATTGGATTTACGTATGAGAAAGAAGCACAACCAAAAGAAGCGGGTTGGCTGATCGGGGTTGATTTCAGCCAGCAAAACTGGGCTGACTACCGTTTTTATGGCCAGACTGATGCAGTGGCCAATAAATGGGAGCTGAGAGTGGGAACGCAATTGCGTCCGGTTCCTAAAAGAAATTATTTCAGCAATGTGGCATACCGGGCTGGTTTCTTTATTGGTCCTGACTATATTAAAGTGGATAAAAAACTGCCGGTGTTTGGAGCTACTTTAGGTTTGGGCTTACCATTGGCACAAAGCCGCCAGGCACCGGGACAGGCCACGGTCATTAATATGGCATTTGAGTTTATCAAGAGAGGTAATAATGATAACCTGCTGAAAGAAAATTTATTCCGGTTCTCTCTAGGTTTCTCACTCAGTGATGTTTGGTTCGTTAAGCGTAAATATGACTAAGTTTTTTTCACTACATACAAGATTTTTAGCAGCAGCTCTTCTTATGAGCTGCTGTTTGCTTTGGAGTTGTGAGAATGATGAAAAAACGATCAAAGCCTGGAGTGAGAATAAGGTAATGATAGAAGAAGCGAAGCAAATAGAGAGCTACCTGAGCCAGGATGGTATCATTAAGGCAAAACTGACCTCACCACTGATGTTAAGAGTGATGTCGGATACCATCTACCTTGAATTTCCTAACTCATTACACTGCGATTTTTATAATGACAGTACCGAAAAGGAAACCTGGTTAGACAGTAAGTATGGAAAATATTTTGAGAACCAGAATAAAGTGTACTTAAGAGACAGCGTAGTAGTGATCACGGTGAAAGGAGATACACTAAAAGCTCCCGATCTATGGTGGGACCAGAACCTGCAGATCTTTTATACGGACAAGTATGCCACTTATCACGGACTCAATAAAAATATCTACGGAGGCAAGGGCCTTGTCGCCACACAAGACCTGAACAGCATTACGTTCAAAGAGCCAACAGGCACTGTCAAAGTTTCGGAAGCAGGGTTTCCTCAATAATTATTTTTTAGCAAGATGTCTTTCGGGTTGCGTTGTTTCTTCAACGTACCCTGGTAAGGTTTGTATTTTAATGAGAAAAGCTTCCTCTCCGTTAAGAGCAGGAAGCTTTTCAATGTGTTGAGCGTAACAGGTGTTTTAGTTGTTGGGTTCCATAGTTGTTAGCTCAGGTTTTTCGATTGGATATCAGGATTCAGAAACGGGACGCTGTTGGTTATGGTGAAGCTGTTATTCAACTTCGGTTCAAAACTAAGGTTCACGATCAGTATAGCATAGAGCAGATTTGCTGAATTGGTCCATTGCTGAAAATACAAGCAGTTTCGTAGCTGTACGAAATGCCCACCGTATAAAACGGGATAATCTTTATCTTCAGTACTTAATAATCAAGCATGTCGTTCAAAAACAAAACTGTATTTATCACCGGCGCCAGCAGGGGCATCGGGAAAGCGATTGGGCTTAAACTGGCAAAAGATGGGGCCAATGTGGTGGTGGTAGCCAAGTCAACAGAAGAAAATGCGAAGCTGGGAGGCACTATTTATTCAGCTGCTGAAGAAATGGAAAAGGCGGGCGGCAAAGGATTGGCGGTACAATGCGATATCCGGTTTGAAGACCAGGTGCAGGCAGCCGTTGATAAAGCGGTAGCCACATTCGGTGGTATTGATATACTGGTCAATAATGCATCAGCTATTTCATTAACTCCTACTGAGCAAACAGATCCCAAGCGATTCGATCTCATGTATGATATCAATGTGCGGGGAACATTTTTTGTTACCAAAGCCTGTATCCCGCATTTGAAAAAATCAACGAATGCACATATACTCACGTTGTCGCCCCCGGTGAACTTAAAACCAAAA
>JAEUVP010000376.1 GCA_016786805.1 Chitinophagaceae bacterium
ACTTTACAATCGTTCTCTGGTCTGGCAATAAAAGAAATAAACCAGTTGAAATGGGTGACCAGTGCTGAAATGAACAGCAGCCATTTTGAATTACAACGAAGTGAAAATGGGATGCAGTTTACCAAGATTGCCATTATTAATGCTGCCGGTAACACCAGTATTCCGCAGTATTATGAATATGCAGACAGGGGCCTGTTGCCTGCCAACAGCTATTACCGGTTGAAACAGGTTGACCTGGATGGTAAAACCTGGTATTCAAGAATTATCCTGATCAGCAGGGAAGAGGCCAGTTTTGTGATCACCGTGTATCCAAATCCAACAACAGGGGCACTAAACATGGTCGCCGGAAAAGAGTTGAAGAATGCAAGGATCAGGATCGTGAATGCGGGGGGGCAGCTGGTAGCAGAGAAAACAAGTATTTCAGGAACTTCCTATAGTCTCGATATCTCATACCTGGTAAATGGTGTTTACTTCATGGATGTGTATGAAAATAATAAAATAATGAGAACAAGAATTGTGAAACAATAAGAAGTTACATAATAAACCCGTTAATAAAAATGGAGACCGCCCGGTCTCCATTTTTATTAATGTGCTGCAATTCTTTTTCTGCTTGCATTAGTTCTTCATGATCTTAAACTCAACCCGGCGGTTCAGCTGGCGGCCTTCATCGGTATCATTTGTAGCAACCGGGTTCTTTTCGCCATAGCCTTGTGAAGTAAGCCGGCTGGCTTCAATGCCTTTGGAAAGAATATATTCCATCACCGACCTGGCCCGGTTATCACTTAGTTTGAAATTATAATCATCCGAACCCCGACTGTCGGTGTGTGCACTCAGTTCAATTTCAATGGCAGGATTTTCAGCTAACAATTTAACCACCCTGTCCAGTTCAATAAATGATTCCGGACGCAAACTCCATTTATCAAAATCAAAAAAAACATTATTCAACCGTACTACCTGTCCCACCTCAATCGGTACAAGGTACAAGTCTTTGTGAATTTCTTTATAACCTGCTTTAATTAATGAATCCAGGCTGAGATTTTCTGATTGGGCAAAGAAATGATCGGCAGTAGCTCTTATGAGGTAGTTCTTATCATACGGCAATACAATTTTGAAAGCTCCGTCTTCCGGGTTTGATATTGCATTACCCGCTGTAGAACCATCCGGTAATGTTTCGTACACTAAGGAAGCACTCAGCGGCTTACCGGTTTTTTTGTTATACACGTTGCCGCTCACCAATACAACAGGGTCGGGGCGTTCAATTTCCAATAATTTCACCCTGACAATATCACTCTCGCCATAGCTTTCAAAACTGCTGGTGAGATAAGCATATTCCCCCCCGGCATCTAATGTAAAAAATGCATCCCAGTCTGATGTGTTGATCGGGCTGCCCAGGTTAGTAGGGTCACTCCATTTTTGCCAGGTGCTGTCCAATCGCTTGGTCATCCAGATATCATTATCTCCTAATCCACCGGGGCGATTACTGCTGAAGTATAATGTAACACCATCCGAAGCCAGGTAGGGTGTCATCTCATCGTAATTGGGGAGGTTGATCTTCTTGCCTAAACTTTTGGGTTCAGACCAGGTGCCATCTTTTTGCAGGAAACAAACATAAATATCATTGTTCACGCCAGCTTTCTCTTCCGTCATATACAATAATAAAGTTTGCCCGTCATGTGCCATGGTGGCACCGTTTTGCCGGCCCCGGTCATACTTGCCATAGTTTTTTATTTTCAACATTTCCGGCTTACTCCAGTACCCTTTATCGTCCAGTGAGCTCATGCTGACACCATTGCCTACATAGTCACCATTGATATAGGCATTCCTGATCAGTATCCTGTTATTATCAGGCGATATCCAGAAAACAGCATTATAGTGATAGGTATTCAGGGGATAATCCATATGATAGGCTTCGCTCCATTTGCCGGATTCATCCCGTACCGCATACCAGATATCCTGCGAATTTCTTACCGAATTGTATTTAGTATTCTGAGGATCATTTTGGCGGATGAAGAATAGAATATTACCATCGGCAGAAATAGTTGGACGAAGTTCAGATAGCCGGGTATTAATAAGATCGCCCAGGTTTTCAATCTTCACAATGGTGCTTTCTTTAATGACGTTCTCTTTCTGGGCCTTTAAAGTGCCCGTTGTATCGTTCAGCGGCTGAGCGATGGCTGTCTGGAAACAAACAGGCAGGATGAAAAAGAGGATGGCTTTTTTCAAAATATTGGATTTGTAATAAGAATGAAAAATACCAAGAAACAGTTATACCTGCTACAGGAAAAATACGGCGTGTTTTACCTAAATACAGATTTGCAGCAATTCAGTACAAAAAAAGAACAGTTCATAAATATGAGGACTTCGGGCAGCTCACAGCCGGGTAATTTTGTGACACAAAAACATCATTTTAAAGTACCGGCATGAGAATATTATTTGTAGGGGATAGTATCATAAAAGGTTCGCTTGGGGTAAACTGGGTGAAACAACTGGCAGAAGACCACCCTGAATGGACAATTATCAATTCGGGAAAAAATGGAGACACCCTGGTTAAAGTAGCCGAACGTCTGGAGCAGATACTTATTGAAGATGCTGATTATGATGTTATCGTATTGCTGTCAGGCTATAATGATATCCTGCTACCCTCGCTGCATGAAAGAGGATTTTTCTTCCGCCTGGCCGGGGAACATTTGGCCAAAAAGGGCTATGCACCGCTGCCTGATCCCGGTTCTTTTGAAAAAAAATTACTGGAAACAATAGATAAGACCAGGGCCAAAAGCAAAGCAGCTTTGATATTGATGACATTGGGTTGTATGAATGAAACGAACATCTTTGCACTGAATCATAAACGAAAAAAAATAAATGATGTAATCAGGGATATTGCAGGTCGCAAGAACTGTTTGCTGGCTGATACCGGCGCTTTGATAGATGGTTGCTTACAGCAATTCAGAACCAGCAATTATTTCCTGGAAGGTTTCTTCAGGGTGAACTTGTTCGACAAAATTCTGTGCCTGCTTGGAAATCCTGATCGTTTAAGCGAGCAACGAAAACTACATCTTACTATCGACGGCCTCCATCTCAACAACCGCGGGGCTGGTATATTCCGGAAAGAAGTAGAATCGGTATTGCTCAATTATGCAAACAAAACTACCGGCCATTTTTTATTTAAAAACAGCCGGTAAAGTATATACTTGAAAGGACAGGTGAATTAAAGAGTGATGACGCTGTTAGTACCACCAAAAGCATTCGGTGCTGTTTCATCTGCTTCTGGTTCATTCAGCCATTCGGTTTCGTTCACCAGGTATTTGAACTCATGTTTAGAATCTTTAGGCAGGTTAACGTCAGCGCTGAAACTGCCATCTTTCTTTTTGCTCATGATCACTGAATTTTCCCAATCGCTATTGAGTCCAAGAATTTCGATTGTCTCGGCATTTTCAACTGTAAAAGAGAATTTTACTTTGCAGTAATCCTTTGTTTTGTAGTAGGTCTTTTGTACCATTTGGTGCTTTTTAAAGTATTGATTTTCAAAATTCTGTTATCAAATGGCTAAGCAAATCAGTAAAGTTGTGACCCTTTACCGCCCTTAATACCCCAATTCGGCAAAAGTAACCTGCGGGGCCCTCAATTTTCAGGCTTAGTTATCAAGAGGATGTTGATAAAAAATATTCCTTACAACAAAAGAGAGGGTGTTACCCCTCTCTTTTAATTGATTAATCATCATCGTCTTTATCCTTTTTTCCATTTAGTTCAACCTGCCGGAGACTGTCTTTCCCCGGTTTTTCTGCCTCCTTATTTTCGCCTTTCATTTCATCTTCTTCATTTTCCTCTTTTCCTTCATTTGCTGTTGTCCCATTTAGTATTTCACTATGCCTGATCAGTCCGCCGAGATGTGCCGTCTGCGCCATAGTTACAAAGGAACCAAGAGAGAGCAGTACCAGGCCGCTAAACAGTATCCTGGCCATGGATGCCTTATTTCTTATAAAAAGACCAATCAACGCAAGCCCGCCCATAATACTGATGATGATCAGCGAGATTTTGGCCATCTCTTCATGTTCTTCTATAGCGTTTTCATTAACGCCGGGTAAATTTTCAACCAACTCTTCTGTGCCTTCGCCAGTCAGAAATACGGGTATTGTAAATACCGCTGCGGCAATAAGAAAATATAAAGACAAGTTCTTGAAAGATTCATTTTTTTTGATCATGCCGAGCAAAAGAATGCCACCGCCAATAAGTGAAAGAAAAAGTGGCGCATGGTTCAATGCCAGGTGAATTTGTGCTGCATTCATAAGTATCTATTTAAAATGTAAAAATGACGAAACAGCAGTTAGTCTTAACTGCTGAAATTGTTGTAACCTTTAAAAAAAATCAGGAATAGCGGGGAGGACGAAAGATGGAAAAACTTCTTTTACAGGTATTCCCTTCCGGATGCAATACAGCAGTAATTGTTGACTGGTAAACAACCGGATCTTCATCTGTATCCTTTTCAAAAGCAAGGGGGATATCTGTATGCAGAATATTGCCCGGGTACTTAAAAGGTAACTGGTTATCTTCATTATCGTCGTTATCTGCCGGGTGCTGGCCGCTATAATGAAGCTTCAGAAAGCCGGAAAAAGTGATTGAAGGATCTTCTGCCTGGTGATCCCTGAAATGCTGAAATAAAAGAGGTATCCTGAACAACTGGTGCAGTTCAGAAGTACAATTCAGGAACAAAACAGATGATATGATCAATAAATACCGGCGCATACAAGACGGGGACAATGTAAAATAATTTTTGAAAATAAGATATGACCTACCTTTTTTACCTGTTAAGAATTACTTATTTACTTCATTTTTGAAAAGAATGAGATATTTGTAGGCCATGAAACAGCATATAGCACATATTGCATTGGTGGTGGCTGATTATGATGAAGCCATTCGTTTCTATACGGAAAAGCTGGGCTTCCGGCTGGAAGAAGATACCCTGCTCAGTGATACAAAACGCTGGGTCATTATATCACCCCCGGGTTCAGATGGCTGTCAGTTATTATTAGCGAAAGCAGCTACCGAAGAACAGCAAAGCAGGGTAGGTAACCAAACCGGTGGCCGGGTGTTCCTTTTTTTATATACAGATGATTTTTGGCGGGATTATAATGATATGGTCAGCAAAGGGATTTCGTTTCTCAGGGAACCGGTCACAGCGTCTTACGGAACTGTTGCTGTTTTTGCAGACCTCTATGGCAACCTGTGGGATCTCATCCAACCTTCAAAAAAATAACCCATGCTGAAACCTGCTGATGACTGGTTTTTAAAACAGGAAGAACCGGCAAGAGCCTGCCTGCAATTTTTACGGTCACATATTTTAGAGCTGGATAAAAATATCTCCGAAGCCTGGAAGTATGGGATGCCTTTTTTCTGTTACAAAGGAAAAATGTGTTGCTATCTCTGGGTGCATAAAAAATACAAACAGCCTTATCTCGGAATAGTGGAAGGTAAACAGGTAAGCCATCCTGACCTTATCATTGAAAAAAGAGCCCGTATGAAAATCCTATTACTGGATCCTGCGAAAGACATTCCGGTAAAGAAAATCAACTCCATTCTTAAACAAGTACTTAAACTATATAACTAAACAATGACCTTCAGAGAAGCGACGATAAAAGATATTCCGCAGATACAGGTTGTCCGCAATGCAGTCACTGAAAATACTTTATCCAACCCGGCACTGGTAACTGATAAAGATTGCGAAGAGTACATAGTGAAAAGGGGCAAGGCATGGGTTTGTGAAGTGGACGGTGCTATTGTAGGCTTTGCAATCGCAGACCTGCAGGATCATAATGTGTGGGCTTTGTTCGTACAACCAGGTTTTGATAAAAAAGGGATTGGTCGCCGCCTGCATGATGACATGCTGAACTGGTATTTTCAACAAACCACTCACACGATCTGGCTCAGTACGAGTCCCGGTACCAGGGCAGAAGCCTTCTACCGCAAGGCGGGCTGGAGAGAAACAGGCCTGTACGGTAAAGGGGAGATAAAATTTGAAATGCCTGCAACTGAATGGGGCACAAGGATTGTCTCTATGTAGGGAAATATTTTTACATTTAATTGTGATACAAAACAGCTTTTAGATTGTTGATGATAAAAGCAAGGCTCTAATACCAGCACCATGAAGCAAACCCGCCTGTTGTCCATTCTTTTTCTTATCCCGGTTGTTTTAACTGTCAGTGAAAACACCGTTGACGGCCCTTATGTATCTTATCACAATGAACAGGTATTTATTAAAAATATCATAGAGGAGAATGGCAGTAAAATGGCACGGGTGGATAGTATGCCCATTTCCTCCCGGAATAATGTCACTCTTACTATCAATACAGATATTCCCCGCAAAACCTTCGCTGTTACATTTAAAAATGAACTGGTCAATGAACCCACTGTATTTCCTCTTCCGGAAAAGCAATTGATCCTGTCCGATATGGAAGGCAATTTAGCCGGATTCAGAAAATTATTACAGGCAAACGGGGTTATTGACAACGACCTGAACTGGATATTTGGAAAAGGGCACCTGGTATTATCCGGTGATTTTGTGGATCGTGGTCAGCAGGTTACCGAATTACTATGGTTTATTTATTCGCTGGAAGACAAAGCAAAGGCTGCCGGGGGATATATCCATTATATCCTGGGCAATCATGAGATCATGATCATGAGCGGCGATACCAGGTATGTCAATCAAAAGTATAAGGAAAGTACCGGCTTGCTGAATGTAAAGTATGAACAGTTATTTGATGAACATACCGAATTGGGACGCTGGTTGCGGACCAAAAATGTGATCGAGAAGATCGGTGATAATATTTTTGTGCACGGTGGTATATCTGATGCGGTGAATAAACTCCGGCTTTCACCGGAAGAGATCAATAACCTGGTGAAGCCCTTTTATTCAGATAGCCTTTATATCTATCCCGATAAAAAACTGCCGGTTTTGTACAATGATGAAGGGCCTTTCTGGTACCGGGGGTATTATAAACCTGACCCCGATAAGGTATTACCCGGGCAGATACACAGAACGTTGTCACGATTTTCCGTGCGCCATATCTTCACCGGTCATTCTATCGTGGCGGATACGATCAGTGTATGGCATCATGGTAAAGTTGTGAATACGGATGTGCCACATGCCGAAGGAAAATCTGAGGCGGTACTTATTGAACAAGGCATCTATTACCGGGTAACAGCAACCGGCGAACGTTTCCAATTACCGGTATCCAATAGGAACTAAACTTCCCTACTTTCGCCACATGAAAGCTGCCACGGTACATGAAATAAAACAGGAATTACTGAACTGCAAACCTGCCGAAACGGTGGAATTATGCCTGCGGCTGTCCCGGTTCAAAAAAGAGAACAAAGAACTGCTGACTTATCTTTTATTTGAAGCACATAATGAAGAAGGATTTGTTACATCAGTAAAGAACGAGATCGATGAATTGTTCAGCGAGATCAACCAGTCGCAACTGTACTTTGCCAAAAAAAGCCT
>JAEUVP010000386.1 GCA_016786805.1 Chitinophagaceae bacterium
GGTAATAAATTTGAATTCCGTGCGGTGGGTTCTTCTGCCAACTGTTCCAACCCGATGACCGTATTGAATACGATCATGGCAGAAACACTGAAGCAATTCAAAAAAGAAGTGGATGCCCTGATCGAGAAAGGTGAGAAAAAAGAGATCGCTATCATGCATGTAATCCGTCAATACATTGTTGCGGGTGAAAAAGTTTTATTTGAAGGTGATGGTTACAGTGATGCCTGGGCTAAAGAAGCGGAAAGAAGAGGTTTAGCGAATGTTAAAACCACGCCGCTGGCACTGGATGCGATGGTAACCGAAAAAGCCAAGAAATTATTCGAGAGCAATAATATCTATTCGCACAGCGAACTGGAAGCAAGGCATGAGATCGAACTGGAAAAGTACATCAAGAAAGTACAGATTGAAAGCCGCATTATGGGTGAGATCGCTACCAGCCATATTCTTCCGGCAGCCATCCGCTACCAGAACCTGCTGGCTAATAATATCCGTGGGTTGAAAGAAGCCGGTATCACTGAAGCAGGTTTTGCCAACCAAAAACAAATACTGGAAAAAATTTCTGAGCATATCAACAAAACCAGCGACCTGGTGGAGAAAATGATCGATGCCCGTAAGATTGCCAATAATATTGACAGTACCAGGACGAAAGCTATCGCTTACCAGAGCCAGGTAAAAGATACTTTCTTCGACGAGATCCGGTATCATGTTGATAAACTGGAATTGCTGGTAGATGACAGGGAATGGTATTTGCCGAAGTACAGGGAAATGTTATTCCTGAGATAATCCGGGGTTATATAAGTATTAAAAGGCTGATAAGGTTTCTTATCAGCCTTTTTTGATTATTGAACAGGTTCTACCTGAAATTCGCTTTCATCACCCGCAGCACATTACCACCTAAAATTTTATTGATGGATTTCTTTGAATATCCCCTCCGGAATAATTCTTCTGTGATCCTGGGATAAGTTGTTACATCTTCAAGGCCAACTGGCAGGGAGCCCACCCCATCATAATCGGAACCGATACCCACATAATCATCTCCCACCAGCTTTACGATATGATCAATATGATCCACTAACTGCCCGATGGAAGGCCTTACCTTATTCATCTCCGCATCATAATACTGTTGCCATTGTGTTTTCATTGCTGCAGAATCATGAAGCATAGCAAATAAAGAATCCTGTATGATCTTTTTACCCGGTCCGTTCAGGTAAGTGGAACGCTGATCATATTCCTTACTGATAAATCCTGAATAAAAATTAATACAGATAACCCCGCCATTTTTGGCCAAAGCTTTTACCTGGTCATCCTTTACATTTCTGAATACGGGGCAGATACTCCAAATTGAACTGTGAGATAACAAAACCGGTTTGGTGGTAACAGCTAACGCATCATAAAAAGTTTGTTCCCCGGTGTGTGAAAGATCCACGATGACACCGAGTTCATTCATTTTTCTTACCACCTGTTTACCAAAATCAGTAAGCCCTTTATGTTTCAGTGAATCTGCATGCAGGGTTTCATCCATGGCGCTGGTAGCCCAGGATGTACTGTTATTCCATGTCAGCGTCATATACCGCATGTCCTGTTTATACAATTCTTCCAGTTTGCCCAGGTCATTTTCAATCATGTGGCCCCCTTCCACCCCGATCATTGCCACCAATTTATCCTGCCGTATCCCTTTTTTAACTTCGTGATAATTGCGGGCCAGTGTCATCCCGAATGGATTTTTCAGTACCAGTATATTCAGCGAGTCGATCTCCTGCTTAGCATCCTGGAAAAAACCTTCCTTGTTGCGGGGCTTGTCACCGGTCCATACAGAGAAGAATTGCACATCCACTCCCCCT
>JAEUVP010000402.1 GCA_016786805.1 Chitinophagaceae bacterium
ACCTGCATCGTTAATGATCTCCCTTATTCTCTTATCCGCAGCATAGCTGACCGTATACCTTGTTGTATCATCCGGCGAGAGTTGGTTGGCAACAGCCGCTTTTTTAATGCTGCCATCAGTGTTATAGTCAAAACTGGTAAATCCATCTTCACCGGACCTGCTTTCGAATCTTATTACAGCAGTTGGCGGAGGAGCGATATAAGAATATTCTTTTTTACAGGCTGTCAGCAGTATAGCCACTGCAAAAATAAACAGCACTGCCGCTCTCGTTTGTTTCATACATAAGGTTTAAAAATTGAATCGTAAATATCCGTTGGGGAGAAGAATACAGTTATCCCGCAATGACGTGAAAATAAAATAATACCCGCCCGCATGATTTTAAGAACAGTTCCGACTAAACAGGAGAAAGGCTTCTATATTTGATGATCACTGAACCATAAGAAGGTTAATGCTGCAATTCCGGGACGATCCTGCCGCTTACAGGGCTTTTATTCTTGAGCACCAGGACAGGGTGTTCAACCTTGTATTGAATAAAGTGCAGCAATGGGAAGATGCGGAAGAAATAACACAGGATGTATTTATTGATGTATTCCGTAAACCGGAAGCATTCCGGGGAGAAGCAGCTGTCAGCACCTGGCTTTTCCGAATAGCTGTCAATAAATGTATTGATCACCTGCGCAGGAAGAACAGCCGGGGAAGAAACCTGTTCACCCGTTTGTTTTCATCATTGCCGGAAAAACAAGAGCCTGCCGATTTTATACATCCCGGTGTATTAAGTGAAAACCAGGAACAAGCCGCTTTCCTGTTTAAAGCACTGAAACAATTACCGGAAAAACAACACACGGCCTGGGTCTTGAGTGAAATGGACAGCAGGACGAATAAAGAGATCAGCGAGATCATGGATCTCACTGTCTCCTCTGTTGAATCATTATTATTCAGGGCCCGGCAAAATATAAGAAGAATACTATCCGGTATGTATCCCGGGGAAAAATAAAATTTATGAATAAAGAAAAATGGATTGATGATATTGTAAAAATGGCCAAAGCGGTGCAGCCGGTTAGTTCCAATCCCTGGATGGCTACCCGCATTGAAGCCCGGTTACAGGAACCTGTAACCATCAATAAAGTATCCCTTCAATGGTTGATGACCACCGCTGCTGTCATGATCTTTTTAGTGGTAGTGAATATTACCCTGTTGCGTAAGAATATGGCAGAACAACCTGCTGCATCAGCTACTGTGCAATCGGTCATCAACGAATATGGCTGGAGCAATGATGATCCTTATTCTGCTAATTTTTCAAAACAGTAACCATGAACAAGCTACGTTTTCTCTGGGCCACCATTATCTTACTGCTACTCCTGAATCTCGGTACACTGGCCTGGTTATTTTATTCGCATAATAAACAGGAAGGAAGAAGACCTCAGGGTGGAGCAGCTGATTTTATCGTGGAACAACTGCAACTGGATCAGCAACAACAGGAACAGTTTTTTGAATTGCGAAGGCAACACCGTGCTACTATCCGTCAGGCACAGGAAGAAGACAAAAATTTACACGAAACTTATTTTGGTTTACTTAAAACAGATAACCCGGATAAGAAACTGGTTGATTCTGTAGCGGTATTAATGGCAGCGCAACGAAGTCATATGGAAACAGCCACCTTTGATCATTTTGCGCAACTGCGAAAAATTTGCCGGGATGGAAAACAGAAAAAATTGTTTGATGAAACCATAGATGAAATAGCCCGCCAAATTGCTGCTCCCGGGAGGCCACTTCCACCGGGCGGAAGACCACCCCATGATGGTCCGCCACCAGGTCCTAGAAAAGACGATTGATCAGGATATAGTTCCCTGGTTTTATACCGGTTAAATGCAAACAGTTTTAAACCATACCCCTTAACTGCCTTCGAAGGCAACACCACTAAAACGACCACCATATGTTCCCTAAGCGAATGTTATTAATGATCCCCACCCTCTTTGTTGTTGTAAGCACAGCCAGTTTTAATTCCTGTACAAAGAATGATACGGCCGCTCCAGTTCCCGCTGATCCGTTAGCGGCACTCAATCTCCCGGCAGCCGTATTTAATTATGCCGTACAGCCCTTGCCTGCTTTTTTTGGCGCACCTGTTGTCAATAACCAGGATAATAATCCTGCTACCAACCCGGTCACCGATTGGGGCGCCACACTGGGCCGTGTTTTATTCTATGACAAAATACTTTCTATCAATAATACAGTTGCCTGTGCCAGTTGTCATATACAAGCATTGGGTTTCTCGGATACAGCCCGGCTAAGCAAAGGCTTTAATGGCGGGCTCACCGGCAGAAACTCGATGTCACTGATCAATGCCCGCTATTATGCCAACGGAAGATTCTTCTGGGATGAAAGAGCTGCTACACTGGAAATACAAACATTGACACCCGTGCAGGACCATGTGGAAATGGGCATGAACCTGGATACATTGGTCAATCGCTTAAAAACAAAAGCACATTACCCGGTATTATTTGAAAAAGCATTTGGTTCTTCTGCTATCAGCAGTGATAAGATTGCGGCAGCGTTAGCGCAGTTTGTCCGTTCAATTATTTCGTACCGTTCCAAATTTGATGCAGGCCGTGCACAAATAACGCCGCCGCAAAACCCGGTACAAACACCTTATCCTAATTTCACCGCTGAAGAAAATCTTGGAAAACAATTATTCTTCGGACCACTCACCGCCTGTGCCACCTGTCATACAGCAGAAACATTCACCGCTCCCGGTGATCGTAACAATGGCCTTGATAATCCTGCTGTTGACCTGGGGGTGGGGGGTGTAGTCAACAACCCGGCCCGGGCTGGTAATTTCAAATCACACAGCTTAAAGAGTATTACACTCACGGCACCCTATATGCATGATGGCCGTTTTAAAACCCTGGAAGAAGTGGTGGAACATTATAACTCAGGAGTAAAACCCAATCCCAACCTGGCCCCGCAACTCCGTAACCCGGATGGTACACCGAAACGGTTAAACCTGACAGTTGCTGAAAAAGCAGCGTTGGTAGCTTTTTTAAAAACATTGACTGACAATGCACTCAGTACAG
>JAEUVP010000408.1 GCA_016786805.1 Chitinophagaceae bacterium
TTCAACGGTTTCGGCCGCTAAATTCATTTAAAAAAAGCATTAGCGACTGACCATTCATGTAATTTTAAGTTAAAGCTTACTGAGCGATAATGCCGTATGACACAGAAAAGAAAGAATTCCACAAAAGATAATGCAGGGAAAGCCAAAATTGTTGCTTTGCCCAAGTCTGAAAAATCAAAAGTGTTGAAAATGCCTGAAGCACCAAAAAAATACGAGGATCTGAATTTTGTTGATACTTCACTTCCTGTTTGGAACTATTCCTTATTAACAGATGAAGATGTAGCCAACTACCAACAGGGTACCAATTACCAGCTCTATAAAAAATTCGGCTCTCATTCCATACAAGTGAATGAACGCTGGGGTATGTATTTCTGTGTCTGGGCACCCAATGCAACAGCAGTATCAGTAAAAGGCAATTTTAATCATTGGAAAAATCATGAATATGAACTGCAGCCCCGCTGGGATAAAAGCGGTATCTGGGAAGGTTTCATTCCTGATTTTAAATTAGGAGAAGCCTATAAATATCATATCGTAGGTTTCGAAGGCCGGGAAACAGATAAAGGTGATCCCTTTGCTAATTTCTGGGAAAAGCGGCCACAAACAGCCAGCATCACCTGGGATATGTATTATGAATGGAAAGATGATGCCTGGATGAAGAAAAGAAAAAAGCATAATGCGCTGGATGCACCGTGGAGTGTTTATGAAGTACACTTGGCCAGCTGGCAACGACCGGATAAAAATGACGAAGAAACCTATAACACTTATGACCAGATCACGGAAAGGTTAGTTCCTTACGTGAAAGAACTGGGATTTACACACGTTGAATTAATGCCAGTTACAGAACATCCCTTTGATGGAAGCTGGGGTTATCAATGCACAGGTTTCTTTGCCGCCACTTCACGTTTTGGTGATCCGCAGGGATTAATGAGACTGATCGATGCTTTTCACCAGGAAGGTATCGGTGTTATTCTGGACTGGGTGCCTTCGCATTTTCCATACGATGCACATGGTTTGTTCATGTTTGATGGTACGCATACCTATGAGTATGCCGATATGCGCAAGGGATTTCATCCGGACTGGAACAGCTATATCTTCAATTATAAAAGGGGAGAAGTAAAATCATTCCTGATCAGCAGTGCAAGATTCTGGTTTGACCTGTTTCACATTGACGGCATAAGGGTAGATGCAGTTAGCTCCATGCTGAAATTGAATTACTCAAGAGAAGAAGGAGAGTGGGAGCCGAATGAATTTGGTGGCAATGGCAATCTCGAAGCAATAGCTTTCATCAAAGACCTGAATGAAACCATCTTCCGTGATTTCCCGGATGTGCAAACCATTGCTGAGGAAGCCACCGACTGGCCCGGAGTTTCCAAACCTACCTGGCAGGATGGACTGGGCTTTGGTATGAAATGGATGATGGGATGGATGCATGATACATTGGATTATTTTAAACTTGATCCATTGGTACGCCAGTTTCAGCAAGATAAGTTTTCATTCAGCATGATGTATTTCTATGATGAAAATTTTATGTTACCGCTGAGTCATGATGAAGTGGTGCATGGCAAGAGCCCCATGCTGTATAAGATGCCGGGAGATGAATGGCAGAAATTTGCTAATCTCCGGTTGATGTACACCTATATGTGGACACATCCCGGTGGCCGGTTGCTGTTCATGGGCGATGAGTTCGGGCAAACAACAGAATGGAATTATAAATCAGAACTGGACTGGGGTTTGTTACAATTCGATTGTCACCGGTTACTGAAAGATTGCGTGGCCGACCTGAATAAAGTATTGAGGGATGAACCTGCACTTTTCTCCAACCAGTTCAGCCAGGATGGGTTTGAATGGGTGGACCTCAATCACCGCCAGGAATCGGTGATGGTGTATCGCCGCAAAGGCAAGAAAAAAGCGGACGACCTTTTGGTGATCCTGAATATGACACCCGTGGTTCGGAATGACTGGGCCATTGAGGTAAGTGGAAAGGCGTATAACGAGGAAATATTCAACAGCGACAAGACAATATACTGGGGCACAGGCAACGTTTACAACCCGGAGATCAGGTGTGAGTTGATTGACAAGGCTCAAAAAAAATACCGCCTTATCGTAAATTTACCAGCACTTGCTGGGATTATTCTGAAATAACTACTATTTTGGAATGATTATGGCTGATTAAAGGGTGGTTTTGAGGCGATTAGTAACTGTAAACCTGTAACTTGTGTTGCGTAACCAGAAAAATATCCAATTAAAAGGGAACCCTATGATCCGTAAAATCCTATCCTTGTGCCTGGTGATGACCACCTACATGGCCTATTCACAGACTTCGGTCACCCAGATGAACCTGCCCCCTGATAGCGCAGGCTATTTTTACCAAAAAGGTTTATTGGAAAAGCAAAACGGCAGGCGATTAGAATCGTTGAAGAATTTTGAAAAAGCCGTTCGGTATGACTCTAACAATAAAGAGATCGTATCTGAGCTGGCCCTTGCTTATCTTGATCTGCGCCGTTATACATTTGCCAGGGATTCGTATAAAAAATTACTGGACCTTGGTGACGGATCTGCAGCGATCTATAAACAACTGACCACTCTCTCTTACCAGCTCAAGCAGCATGAGGATGTGATCAAGTATGCCACTAAATTAAAGGAACTTGATCCTGCAGAGAAGGTTAACTTTTATATCGGGCGGATTCAGTATGATCTTGACAACTATGGTGAGGCGATCAAATACCTGAACGAAGCGGCTAAAGAAGATGCCACCAATGCCGAGATACCTTATCTCATTGCCCATAGCTATGCGGATATGATGAACTATAAGCAGGCTATCCCTTATTTCCTGAAAGCTATTGAACTGGATCCTTCAAAAAATTACTGGATCTATGAACTCGGGCTGATCTATTATGCCATGCACGATGATAAGAATTCACTGAAATATATTTTACTGGCCGGCGAGAAGGGATATAAAAGAGATAATGATTACCTCGAGAACCTTGGCATCGCTTACCTGAATGTGGGTGATCTTGACCAGGGAGCCGCTATCATGGGCGAAATATTAAAAAGAAAACCCAGCGACCTGAATATCCTGAATATGCTGGCGGAAGCTTATTATTTTAAAGGAAAATACCAGCAGGCGATTGATTACTGGGATAAAGTACTCGAATATGATAAAGCCAATGCATCAGCTTTGTATATGATCGGGATGAGCTACCAGAAAAAAGGGGAGAAGGATAAAGGCATGGCACTTTGTGATAAGGCCATTGAACTCGATCCTTCACTGGCTTCGTTAAAACAAAAGAAACAAATGATGGGACTGTAAGTAGTCTTGAGTCGATAGTAAGAAATTAAAAAAGCAACCATATTGGTTGCTTTTTTAATTATGTTGTACTCAAGACTACTGACTAACCACTCCCGACTCGTACTACATTCTCTCCGGCACCCGTATTCCCAGCAAACTCATCGCAGAAGCAAT
>JAEUVP010000409.1 GCA_016786805.1 Chitinophagaceae bacterium
ATCAATAGAATCAGCTTTCCATTCCTGGCCAACAAAAGGATGTTCGTTGCCGGCTGCGGCTTCGCCCAAACCGATCATCGCATTATGCTGGGTGGCCAGCCGGAAACCATAAGTGCTGCCCTGTCTTAATTCAAGGGCCGGCAGGTCAAACCGGATCCATTTCGCATGGTCTTTTTTGTGAACGTCTAATGTAGAACTGCCCAGGGCTGGTCCCCAGGTTTTGGCAGCTCCGTCAAATTCATGAAGTGTTAATACCAGTTCGCCGGGATGGTGCACAGAGGCCGAATAGACCTGTATATTATCCAGTAAACCGGCTGAGGGGCAGGTAAAGATCTGTCCGCCGAAATGATCGTTGGGGTCGGACTTCATGTGCCCGATCCAGAGGGTAGTGTTGTTTTCCGCCTGGGTAATAACGGGGCGGGAATGGCTGCTTTTTTTAGTAGTTTCCATATCAGGGTGTTTAGTTGTTAAAAAGGGCGCAGCTTGGCGTCATTATAAAGAACTGGTTATGATAACTCCCCTGCACCGGGCTTTATTGTGTGAAACCACATGATATTCGTCCGGGAAGGCCATTATTTCTGCACAGTTGTGCTGATCTTTCAGGGATAGTCCTGTCTTTTTTAGGTACATTGTACAAAGACCTTTGATAGGCAAACAGGATCCGTCGTTGTGGATAACCCGGTTTTAGCTGGTGAAAAAAAGTGCAGAAAGAAAAACTCTTAGAAAAAGAAAGTCTGAACCTCTGTTGCCTTTATTTTCGCTTCCTGACTGCGGGCAACATTCCTTTAATAGAGAAGTAACAATTTCTTAAAACAAGGCGGAATATGAACCCTTAGGTCATTGGTGAATAACTGATGGTTTAACTTTTTATCGCTATAGACGAACGAACATGGACCTGACTAATATCAACAAAGACAGAAAGCAACGGAGAAAGACGCAATTAGATCTCAGTACCATGGTGTATGGTAAAGTGCCCCCGCAGGCTAAAGACCTGGAAGAAGCGGTACTGGGTGCCATCATGCTGGAGAAAAATGCATTTGATACGGTGGTGGAGATTTTAAAACCGGAATGCTTTTATGTGGAAGCTCACCAGCGTATCTATAAAGCCATACAGGGACTGGCAAATAAAAGCCAGCCTATTGATATTTTAACTGTAACAGAAGAACTCCGCACAAGGGAAGAACTGGAAATGGTGGGTGGCCCTTATTATGTGACCAAACTGACCAATGCGGTTGTTTCCTCAGCACATATCGAAGCCCACTCAAGAATCATCCTGCAAAAGTTCATTCAGCGGGAACTGATCCGCATCAGTGGCGAGATCATTGGTGATGCGTATGAAGATTCCACCGATGTGTTCGACCTGCTGGATGATGCCGAAAGCAAATTATTCGAGATCACCAATAATCACCTGCGCAAAGATTATAATTCTATTGATACCGTATTGGTGAATACTATCAAACGGATCGAAGACCTGCGCCAGCGAAACGAAGATGTAACCGGTGTGCCCAGTGGTTTCACACATTTGGATAGAGTAACCTATGGCTGGCAGAATACAGACCTGATCATCCTGGCGGCAAGACCTGCCGTGGGTAAAACCGCTTTTGCCCTGAACCTGGCTCGTAATGCAGCGATGCATGCGACCAAACCCACACCGGTGGCATTGTTCTCTTTAGAAATGAGTGCAGGCCAGCTGGTGCAACGTATCCTTTCTGCCGAAAGTGAGATATGGCTGGAGAAAATTGCGAGAGGTAAGATGGAAGAACATGAAATGAAGCAACTATATGCCAGGGGTATTCAGCGGCTAGCACAGGCACCTTTATTTATTGATGATACGCCGGCGTTGAACATTTTTGAACTGCGGGCCAAGTGCCGCCGGTTGAAAAACAAACATAATATCGGTATGATCATCATTGACTACTTACAGTTGATGAGCGGTACCGGTGAAAACAGGAATGGCAATAGGGAACAGGAGATCAGTAATATCTCAAGAAACCTGAAAGGGCTGGCCAAAGAATTGAACGTACCCATTATTGCCTTATCACAGTTAAGCCGTGCGGTGGAACAAAGAGGTGCTAAAGAAGGTAGCCGTGTTCCGCAGCTGAGTGACCTTCGTGAATCGGGAGCCATCGAGCAGGATGCGGATATGGTCATGTTCTTGTATCGTCCCGAATACTATGATGTAACGACGAGTGCAGAAGGAGAGAATATCAAAGGACTCACCGAAGTAAAAATAGCCAAGCACCGGAATGGTACACTGGAAACAGTGAAGCTGAAAGCATTGTTGCATATCCAAAAATTCACCAACTGGGACGAAGATCCGTACAGCGGTATCGGCCTGCCAGGTGGTGGCTGGCGCCCCGTGGAAGACAGTGGTGGCGGCGGTGAAAAACTATATATCCAAACGGGCAGCAAGATGAATAATATTGCGAACGATGATGATGACCAGCCGTTCTGATAATAACTGAATAATAAATGATAGTAAGTCCAATGGGTAATTGGACTTTTTTTATTTTTATGAGTATGGCACTTCCTTTCTTTTACGTCGCTGATTACACGGATACACAAAAGTCTATCAACCTGGATGAAGATACCAGCCGCCATGTGGTACAGGTGCTGCGGATGAAAGCGGGAGAACAACTGAATCTCACAGATGGCAAAGGAACCTTATTGACCTGTGAAATAACAGATGATCATAAGAAACATTGTGTGGTTGCCATAAAGGAAGTAAGGCACAATGCACAAGGCGCAAGGAAAGTCTCCGTTGGGATATCTCTTTTAAAAAACAGTAACCGTTTTGAATGGTTTTTAGAAAAAGCCACTGAGTTAGGAGTTACAGAGATCATTCCTTTGATCTGTGAACGCACCGAAAAAGAAAAATTCAGGCACGACCGGTTGCAGGGTATTTGTATTAGTGCCATGCTGCAGAGTCAGCAGGTATGGCTACCTGTTTTACATGAGCCTGTGTCTTTCACTGATTTACAGTTTTCTCAATACAGCAATCATCAAAAATTCATCGCCCATTGTGAGGAGAGTAATAAAACTCCGTTAACTGATCAACCAATCAACCAGTTAACCATCATCTTGATTGGTCCCGAAGGCGATTTCACCCCGGCAGAAATTGAGCTGGCG
>JAEUVP010000412.1 GCA_016786805.1 Chitinophagaceae bacterium
CCTAAACGGTAGGTAAAATTCAACCAGTTGGTTGCTTTCAGATTGAATTCAACATTACCGAAGATGTCTTCGCTGCGGCCAATGTTTCTGAAGTTGTCAATAGCCCAGTAAGGGTTAGAATAATAATCGTTGAAATAGCCATCCGGGCTGGAAAAATAATCATTCCTCCAGTCTTTAAACCTTGTATGAGGAATCTGCATCGGGCTGTTGATCAGGTTCCAGTATACGGTGAAGTCACGACCGTTACCGAAGCTGGAGCCGGCGGTTACATCATAATTACCTTTGGTATAGTTCAGGTTATAAGAAGCTTTGAACCTTCCATATTCTTTAGTAGCATTCATACGTAAAGAGATCCTGCGGTTGATATCTTTTGGCATGATACCCTGAATCAATACATTTTGAGCACTCATATAGAAATCGCCAGTGGAGAAAGAAACATCCGTCTGGTTAGTAATACCAGTGTTCCAGAATTTTCTTTTTTCATCCGGACGGGCTTCATAAGAAACCAGGTATTTTTCGCCAGTGATTGGATTAGTTCGGCCAATCTGGCGGATAGAGCCATCAAATGCGTCGCCATAACCCTGGTTTTCTACGGGATCATAAACACCATATCCAAAAGCATCTACTGAAGAGCCAGAACCAAACTGTGTTTGCAGCTCAGGCATATAGGAGACTCTTTCGATCTGTACGGTATGACCAACACTAACCTGGGGTTTTGTTCGGCTACCTCTTTTTGTAGACACCACGATAGCACCATTGGCACCATCAGGACCATATATAGCAGTAGAGGAAGCTGATTTCAGGATTGTTACATCAGTAATATCATTGGGGTTGATTGAATTCAGGTAACCTAATGAAATAGGCACACCATCTACAATCAGCATCGGCTGGTTATTACCAGTCAAAGAACGGATACCACGAAGGGTGATCCTTGTATCACCAAATACACCACTGTTTACTGTCTGAACGTTCAAACCAGATACTTTACCGGTCAAACCATTCTGCAGGTTTACCACTTTAGCCTGGGTCAACTCTGACGCTTTTACTTTAGCAGTAGAGTAACCGATCTCTTTTGACTGACGGCTAACACCCAAAGATGTTACCACCACTTCAGTTCCAGAGATCACTTCTCTTGTTACTGCGATAGTAATAGTGTTACCGGCACCGATCGTAGCTTCAGTTTCTTTTAAACCAGCACCAGACACAACAAGCACATCGCCTGTTTTAGCCTGGATCCGGAACTGGCCGTTATTATCGGCCGCAACACCTGTACGGGTAGATTTGATCCTTACAGATGCCCCGGGCAATGGGTCGCCCTTTTCATCGGTCACCGTACCGGAAATGGTACGATTTTGACCAAATGCCAATGCACTGATTAACATCAGCATTGTTAGCAATGATGCAATTTTTCTCATGTAGAGTTAATTTTAGAATTAAATTCATTGATTTTCAACGAGAACCGTCCTTACAAAAACCTAAGGCATTAATAGAGACACCTTAACCATGATTTTTGCTGCGCTAAAGTAACGGTTTTTTTAACAAATACTTAATAGGGCCTAAAAAAAACTAAACACTCATTAGTATTGATCATAATATCCACCTAATCTGTGCCTTAAGCTCTGTTTTCCGGTCGCCATTTATCTCATCCAATCCCGAACCGACCGACTGTTTTCCCGGATAAATGGTTTGTGCAAAGCGAAGCCAAAAAGATAATTTTTTACCCAGTTCATAGTTAATAAGCAGGTAATAGCGATACCCTTTATCAAAAAAAGCAGGAATGGAGTAACTATAGAGCAGGTCATTCTCATAGGCGTAAATCCTTGAATTGTAGTCATCTGTTTCAAAATATTGCAGCCGGAGTATCCCTGAGAACGGTCGCAGCATAGGCCGGTAAATAATATCACTATATATAATAAACCCGGTTTCCCTGTTGTTCCCCCTCTTATCATACCACAACGCCTCGACACGGTTCCGCAGGGACAGCATATTATTCAACTTGTAACTAAACTGGGTCCGCCAGCTTTGCCGGGGTAAATTGACCAGGAAGTTGGTTGTTGATATGTTGCCTGTTTGATTGGTTTGTTTTGATTCATTCCGGAAACGTGTATAAATCTCAAAGTAGCGGTTTGGCGTATAGCTCAGTTGTGCCAGGAAATCAGTACCCCGGCTGGGGGCATCCACCAGGTATTTAAGCCAGGGAAACTTAAAGATATCAGCATAGGCATCCAGTTTCCATCCATTTGCAGGCCGGATGCTGATCCCGGAGAAAAAACCAGTTTCATTGGTGGGATAAGCATTTTCGGTAAAAGCATTACCATATACAGCCTGGAAAGGGGCGGCTATAGTTCGTTGCACGAAAGAAATGTCCACACGAGGGTCAACACTTACTAATAAACCATTCACAAATGCCTTTCCTGAATTTTTAGCAACGGCTGCTTCGCCAAAAAAATGGAGATTTTTATAGGTATAGCTGTAATCAACACTGAAGTTGTACCAGCTCTTGCCATTTACAGCATATAAATTATAGGGCTCATCCCTTTTTTGCAACGGCCTTGAAAATTGATAGTACACCGTATTCAGCCCGATATACCAGCGATTGCCACGATACAATGCATTGCCACCAAAAGAAGTTTGGGTAAGTTTATTCCGGTCATCGTTTTCACCCGCAGTGCGGTGATAACCAGAATTAAGTAAAGATGAAACGAAATCTTCATTGTTCACCGTATCTGCCGCAAAGTTTGCACTGATTTTTCGTATGGATGCAAACGCAGTTGCTTCTACTCTACCTTTCTTTATAGTAATGCCTGCACCGCGATGGAAATAAAATTCTCCTGCCGAATTATACGGTCGCAATACGGGTGACTGCCGCTTCACTCCCAGCACATCAGCACTTTTTTTAAAAGCCAGGCTTTGCCATTGTATCAAACCCTGTCCCATGTTCACGGTAAAATCCCCGATAGCCAATGACTGTATCAATCCTATTTTCCTGGCAAACAAATGGAAAGAATAAAAATCAAATCCTTTTCGCTGCGCCCCTTTAAAAAATTGTTCTCCCGCATCTTTATCCGCTACTACTCCATACTGCAATAAATTTTTATATGAATACCGGTAGCGAAAAAATAACCGCTGCGGGCTGCCGAGGTATCTTGTACCTGTTGAAGTATTATTAAACCCTTTTGCCTTTTCTAACACTTGTGATAAACGAAATAATAAGCTATGCTCGCCATCTTTAAACCGGGAACTCAGTTGTTCAGTTAATGTAACATTAGTCGTAACGGTTATAAATGGCAATAATTTTTTGATGGTAATAATATCCCACGCAGGAACAGCCTGCAACTCATATATGCTGATCAACTTTCCAAACAGCCGGCGATAACTGAGCAGGCTTTCAATTTGCAGGTCTGTGAGTATTCTCAATTCTTTTAACTCATTAACATCCGCGGTATTCAGATCAACAGGATTTTTTCTGAAATATTCCAGTTGCTGTAAATAAGAATCATCTTCTGTTTCTGCCTGGTCCGCATCCGTGAGGTTCTCTAATTGTTGTTCAGTGTTAACAGGTATTTCTTGTGCGTAAACAGGTGGTATAGCAGAATGAATAAACACCCATATGACCAGTAACTGCTTCACTTTTCTTTCTCTTTAAAGTTAATAAGCAGCAACAAGCCGGGTGTAATCCCCAATTGCGGATGGTAACTGGTTGTTATATCCAGGCGGCATGATTTCCAGGATAGTCCAACTCCCACCCAACCTGATGTAGTGGCAGAAGATATCCCTGCCCTGGCCAGTAACTGCGGAATGATCTTGTATTGAAAACCGGCATTTATATTTACAGGCTGATCCTCTTCTTTTATTACTTCTGTACTTACAAAGAATTTATCTGATGCTTCATAACCCAATCCCAGCGTATAAACAGAAGGCAATTTTTCGGACTGGTCTTTTCCAAATTTTCCGCCAACAGGATTAGTGATATGTATTCCTGCATGTAATTTTTCCGTAAGATGTATAACCGAACCAATTTCAAAACTTACTGTAGAAGCATTTCCATATCCGGCAATACGAATACTATTATAATTAAACTGTGCGCCGACATCAAGTGTATTACCCAGTTTTCTGCCATAAGCTAATCCCAGTTTGGTTTCATTATAATCACTGAAACCCGAATAGACCATATTCAACCCAAAATTTCCGGATGCGGATTTTATTCCCGCCACCGCCTGGTAATTGCTGAGTTCAGTCAATAAAAATCTCCGCTCGGCATATATTCCGGCAGCTCCGTTTTTTAGTTGCGCCAGTGATGCAGGATTGGAAGTAAAAGAAAAAACATCTGCATGCTGAATACTGTAAGCACCAAATCCGGTATAAGGTGCTGCCACCGGGCGACGAAGTGTTTGACTTTGGGCGGCCAGTGTGAAGCAGATAAGGTTTACTAAAAAAACTACGTTTCGCAACAGCAGTTAATTTGACTATTAAGATACAGGGAAGCTTTGTGGTAACAAAATAAAAACGGGATCTATTTGGGCTGCACGGGTGATGCAGCTACCTTTGCGCCATGCAAATTTTAGACGGTAAAAAAGCATCACAGGCCATCCGGGATGAATTGAAAATTGAAGTGGCCCAATTAGCCATTGAAGGCAAAAAAGTGCCTCACCTGGCGGCGATCCTGGTGGGCACTAATGGCGCCAGTGAAACCTATGTGGCAGCTAAAGTGAAAGCCTGTGAAGAAGTGGGTTTCAAATCCACCCTTATCAGGATGGAAGAAGAAATCACTGAAAATAAATTATTGGAAACCATTGAAGGATTGAACAACGATCCGGATGTGGACGGCATATTAGTTCAACTTCCTTTACCCAAACATATCACTGAACAAAAAGTGATTGATGCCATTGACCCGGATAAAGACGTGGATGGTTTTCACCCGGTGAATGTAGGAAAAATGGTACAGGGTCTTCCCACTTTTATACCGGCCACGCCACATGGTATTATGTTATTACTGGAACATTACAAGATCGATACAAAAGGAAAACATGCCGTAGTGGTTGGCAGGAGTAATATTGTCGGAAGACCGATGAGTGTTTTATTAAGCGGCAATACCAATCCCGGGAATTGCACCGTCACTATCTGTCATTCACAAACAAAAGATCTGAAAGCTTTTTGTTTGCAGGCCGATATTATCGTGGCCGCATTAGGACGTCCTGAATTTGTAACCGCTGATATGGTGAAAGAAGGCGCTATCGTTATTGACGTTGGTATCACAAGAGTAGAAGACAGCACCCGGAAATCAGGTTTTAAACTGAAGGGTGATGTGCAGTATGAATCCGTAGCTCTCAAGTCCTCCTGGATCACACCAGTACCCGGTGGCGTTGGACCCATGACCATTGCAGCACTGATGAAAAATACGTTCAGGTCCTGCCTGCAAAAAAATTAATTACTGTTATATCAAGGATAACGTGAACATGGCCAGAGAAAAAATTCATGCCACTGCTCTACCTGTAATGGAGCATTTTTATACCCTGCAGGGTGAAGGTTTTCACCAGGGAAGGGCGGCTTATTTTATTCGCTTGGGGGGGTGTGATGTTGGCTGTGTGTGGTGTGATGTAAAAGACAGCTGGGATGCTGAGAAACATCCTAAAATTGAAATCACCAACTTAGTTGCTGAAGTAAAGAAGACTTCAACTGAGCTGGTGGTTATCACCGGCGGCGAACCGCTGATGCATAACCTGGACGAATTAACGGCCGCATTGAAAGCAGCCGGCCTGCAGACCAATATTGAGACCTCCGGCGCACATTCGTTAAGTGGCAACTGGGACTGGATCTGTCTTTCCCCTAAAAAATTCAAAGCACCGCTGCCTGATGTAGTTCCCCATGCCAACGAATTGAAAGTGGTCGTCTTCAATAAATCCGATTTTGAGTGGGCAGAGAAATATGCTGCATTGGTTGCACCTTCCTGCAAGCTTTACCTGCAACCCGAATGGGACAAAGCAGCCCAGGTGACGCCGCTCATCATTGACTATATCAAGGCCAACCCTCAATGGGAACTTAGCCTTCAGCTGCACAAATACATCAATGTACCCTGACCGGGCAACCTTTATTCTGGTTTTTTCTTCTTTTACAGGAATAAAATTGGTTTAGATTCGTTATTGAAAATCAACAATTCCTGTTCATGAAATACCTTTTCTCTTTTGTATTGACCGCCATTTGCTTTTCAACTCCGGTTTTTTTGACAGCACAGCCCTATGATGCCACAAAAGTCAATAAAAAAGCGGTTGCATTTTTCAACGAAGCCCTCACCAAAGTAGAAGATGGAAAAGGACTGGATGCTTTACCCCTGCTCAAACAGGCTCTCGATAAAGAGCCCCGGTATATGGACGCCTACTTATTGCAGGCGGTTATTTACAGCGATTATAAAAAATATGATGATTGTATTGCCGCTTATGAAAAAGCATTTACGATCGATTCTGTTTTCTCCTTTGAATACCGCCTCCCCTATTCGATTGCGCTGGCCGGCAAAGGCGAATTTGAAAAAGCGCTGAGTAATATCAATATTCTTTTATCAGCAGAAAAACTAAACCCCAATACCCGGAGATCAGGCGAATTCCGGAAAAAGAGTTTTGAATTTGCTGTGAATTACGCAAAAAAGAATACCAATAAGAATTATGTGTTTGCCCCGCAGAATATCGGCGATAATGTCAATAGCAAAGAATCCGAGTATTTCCCATCGCTGACTATTGATAACAGTGAGCTCGTTTTTACAAGAAGGATCAGAAATTTCAATGAAGATTTTTATTACAGCAAGAACAAGAATGGTAGTTGGGGAACTTCCACACCGATGGAGGGTGACATCAATACACCGGAAAACGAAGGTGCACAAAACATTTCGCAGGATGGACAATGGCTGGTCTTTACAGCCTGCAACCGGAGAGATGGTTTTGGCAGCTGTGATATTTATATTTCTTACCTCACTGATAAAGGCTGGAGCGAAGCAGTGAATCTTGGCGGTAAGATCAATTCAGAATTCTGGGAATCGCAACCTTGTTTGTCGCCCGATAAAAGAGACCTGTATTTTGCCAGCCGTGTTCCCGGCGGTTATGGCGGCAGTGATATTTATGTTTCGCATTTACAAGCCAACGGCAAATGGAGTGAACCGGAGAATATGGGACCCGGCATCAACACTCCTGCCGATGAACAATGCCCGTTTATTCATGCCGATAATCAAACATTTTACTTTACCTCCAATGGACATCCCGGTTATGGAGACGCCGATTTGTACTATGCAAGAAAAGG
>JAEUVP010000418.1 GCA_016786805.1 Chitinophagaceae bacterium
GTAACAGATTTCGGTCTTTCCAGCGGGAAGCCGAGGGCCCTGTCCCAGCAAAGACTGGCGAGCACACCGAGTGCACGGCTCACCGCAAAGAGAACGGTGTAGAATTCATATTCCTTCATACCGTAGTGGACAAGCAAAGCACCACTGTGTGCATCCACGTTCGGCCAGGGGTTCTTTATTTTTCCAAGTGATTGCAAGATCGGCGGCACGGTTTCATATACGTTCCAGATAGTTTGCACCAGCGGATCATCCGGCATATGTTTTTTACCAAACTCCATTTGCGCCGTGAAGCGGGGATCTGTTTTACGCAGTACGGCGTGACCATATCCCGGCACCACTTTTCCTTCACTCAGGGTTTTCTTTACATATTCTGCGATCTGCTCTTTGGAAGGCAGGTCTGTTTTTAATTCTTCCCGCAGTTCAAAGATCCATTTGATCACTTCCTGGTTGGCCAGGCCGTGTAAAGGGCCGGCTAATCCATTCATACCGGAAGCATAACTTAAATAAGGATCACTTAAGGCAGAACCTACGAGGTGCGTGGTATGTGCAGATACGTTTCCACCCTCGTGGTCAGCATGGATGGTCATGTACAAACGCATCAGTTCTTTGAAGCTTTCATCATCATAGCCCATCATGTGGGCAAAGTTGCCGGACCAGTCGAGCAGGCCATTGGGTTGTATATGATCACCAAAACGATATTTGCGGCGGTAGATATAAGCAGCGATACGGGGCAGGCGGGCAATCAGGTCCATGCTGTCATCAAACACCGCATCCCAGTAATCTTTTTTATTCATCCCGGCTGCATAGTTCTTCGCAAACTGGCTCTCCGTCTGCAGGGCCATCACTCCCACTACGAACTGTGTCATCGGATGTGAGTTGATCGGCAATGCCTCAATGGTATGAAAAACATGGGTGGGCACATGGCTTCTTCGCTGCCATACAGAGGTAACATGCTGCGCATCATCTTCAGTTGGTAATTCACCGACCAGCATGAGGTAAAATAATCCTTCAGGCAAGGGCTCTGAACCACCGGGCACTTTCGGCAGTTTCTCTCTCAACTCAGGAATGGAATAACCACGGAAGCGGATACCTTCCTGTGCATCCAGCAGCGAGGTTTCAGTTACTAATCCCGTTATGCCCCGCATGCCCTGGTACACCTGGGACAATTGCACTTCCCCGATCACTTTATTTCCATGTTCTTTCAGCAGCTCTTTTATTTCCGCTGCCATCAGATCTGCCTTAGCCTTAAACCTGTCTTTGACGATACCCATATGCCGGTTTTTTATTTTTTTCTATAACAATTGCGAGGGCATAAAGTTATGGAAAGCACCCCGCCGCTGCAAAAAAACAGGCTGATTATAACGGCATCGTTCCCGTTATTTAATGGGTTTTTAATAAAAGTGGGACTGCCGGCAGCGAATTACTTACTTGGGTGTTTTTTTGTATAACCGCCAGGCCACAAAAGCAAAGACAATATTGGGAAGCCAGGCTGCCAGCAACGGGGGAAAATTGCCCTTGGTGGCAAAGACCGTGGAGAAACGATCGGCTACAATAAATAAAGCAGCGATGGTGATACCCATAGCGAGGTGCATGCCGCTACCACCCCTTGTCCGCCGGCTGGCGATCACCACCCCGATCATAGTGAGGAGAAATACAGTAAAAGCCGTGGCTGTGCGCCGGTAGCGTTCCACTTTTAAGGCACTGAGTCCTTCAGTTCCCCTGGCTTCTTCCCGGTTGATGAAACTGACCAGCTCGGGTGTGGTGAGCTTGTCTTTCATATAATCATCCTTGCGGAGTTCGTAGGGCTTGAGGCTGATGTTGAGCACCATGCTGTCGTATCTTTTTACCGTTTCGCCGGTGCTGTCCACTTTACGTTCAATCACATTACGGAGTTTCCATTTTTTGGTGGCCGTGTCCCAGGCTCCCGGTGTGCCCCGCAGGTTATAGATCATTTTATTATCCCTTACCCTTTCCAGGAAAAATGTGCTGGCAGATTTGGCAGCCGTATCATAATTCTTCAACCCAATATAGGTGTTGGTATCAATGCGGAGGTAGAAACAGTTGTAGCAATTGGTCTCCTGCCGGTTCTTGGTGGGGTCATTCTTATCAAAATAATTGGCCTGGAAATTACTTTTGATGACATTGGCTTTGGGCACCAGGTAGCGGCTGCCCAGCCAGAGCATCAGGCTGAGTAATAAACCTCCCACAATATAAGGGCGGAGAAAACGGTTGTAGCTGGTACCGCTGGCAAGGATGGCTATGATCTCGGACCGGGTGGCCATTTTGCTGGTAAAGAAGATAACAGCGATAAATACAAATAGCGGGAATAACAAGCTCCAGATCCAGGGCACAAAACCCAGGTAATATTCCTGGATGATCTGCGAAGTGCTGAGCCCGGTTTTTACAAATTCATCGGTCTTCTCACTGCTGTCCACCGCAACGGCTATAGCTGTAAATAATAACAGGCAAAAGAAAAAAGTAACCAGGAATTTCTTCAGTATGTACCAATCCAGTTTCATCATGCCGCTGCGAAGTAACAAAATTCAGGCGGAATGAAATGTGAAAGCTGCGGAAGGTCAGATCAGCAGTTTTTTGGCAATAGCGATCAGGGCTTCAGCTCCTTTCTGGATACTGGTAATGGATTTTACCGTTTGATTATTAAAATCAGTGGCATTCTTAATGGCCACCAGCAGGTTGGCAAGATCCTGTTTGCTGATACCTGTGTCATTGATGACTTTGGTAATATCATTATCGGTAAGGCTGGTAAGGCTGGAAAAACGTTCCCTGAATTTCTCATCCGTCATGGCTTGTGCCTGTTCTGCGAGTTTATCGTATTTGTTGGGCATAATCTTTATTTTAATAATGAGTTAATGGAGTTGGAAAGGATCACTGCTTTATCGCCGATGTTGCCACCGTCTTTAATAAACTTGTTCAGGGCCTTGTCAATTCCTTCCAGGTTGAGGCGGTTATTGGTCAGCGATTTAATCTGTTGGAATATTTCTGTTCTTTTCTGGTTGAGCCGGGAAGCGGACCGCAGCAGGTTTTGCAGTTCATCAAATGCAGATGCATATACTTTATAATCCTGGTTCAGTTTATCAATAATACCGGCTTTCTGTTCATCCAG
>JAEUVP010000466.1 GCA_016786805.1 Chitinophagaceae bacterium
AAATCCAAATCGATGATAAAAAGAATTCTTCCTTTTTTGTTGCTTGTTTTTTATTCAGCAGTTGTTTTCAGCCAGGAAAAAGCACTGGTACCCGGAATGAAGATCAGCCGTTCGGTTAAGATCAAAAAGGCATTGTATAAACTGGATGCCCCGGCCGATACTACCCGGCACATCATCATCATTGAAGGCAACAACATTACCATAGATTTTAATAATGCAGCACTGAAAGGCAGCAATGCCAAAAAAAGGCCGGATGAATTTGTTGGTGTGGCCATTTTGATCCGCAATAGTAAAAATGTGACCATCAAGAACCTGGTGGCAAAAGGGTATAAAGTGGCCTTGCAGGCTAGGAATGTGGAAAAGCTCACGATCGAGAACTGTGATTTCAGTTATAATTACCGGCAGCATCTCAACAGCACACAGGAAAAAGAAGATGTGGCTGACTGGATGAGCTATCACCAGAATGAAAAAGATGAATGGTTGCGTTATGGAGCAGCCATGTATTTGCGGGGTTGTAATTTTTTAACGATCAAAAACTGCCAAGTAACCGGCGGGCAAAATGCACTGATGCTGATGGAATGCAATGACGGAATGATCATCAATAATGATTTTTCCTTCAATTCAGGTATCGGTATTGGCATGTACCGCAGTAACAGGAATAATATCCTGTACAACCGGGTCATCTTTAATGTGAGAGGGTATAGTCATGGCGTTTACAGCAGAGGCCAGGATAGTGCCGGTATATTAGTATATGAGCAAAGCAGTAATAACATGTTTTACAAGAATAATGTGACGCATGGCGGAGATGGTTTCTTTCTTTGGGCCGGGCAAACAACAATGGATAGTGGTCAAGGCGGCTGTAATGGCAATATCATAATGAGCAATGATTTTTCTTATGCCCCCACTAATGGGGTGGAAGCCACTTTCAGCAGCAACCGGATATTGGCGAACAGGATATTTGAATGTGATCATGGTATCTGGGGTGGGTATAGTTATAATACGGATATTGCTGACAACCAGTTCAGGAATAACCGCATTGCCATTGCTATCGAACACGGGCAGCATAACAGCATTCATCACAATCTTTTTCTCAAGGATAAAGAAGCCATAAAGCTTTGGTCGAGACCGCAACAACCGGCTGACTGGGGTTATGCAAAATACCATGATACAAGAAGTATGGGTTATGTGATGCTGGCCAACAGTTTTAACGATAATCCAATCGTGTATAATATCAGCCGCACTGATTCGCTGAACATTTTTGATAATACCTATTCCAGGAATACCGGGGAGATTTTTAAAATTGATTCAACCGTTACCAACCTTGATACCTTGTTTGACCAGCACTGGAGCAATTATATTGACGAACTGAAAGATGCAGTTGTTCCGGAAGTAAAAGACCCGATGGACCCGTTCAAAGGATACGGACGGCTGGCCGGGAGAAAAAATATCCTTATCACAGAGTGGGGCCCTTATGATTTCCGTTCACCCATCATCTGGAATACAAATCCAACGGATAAAGGGGATACGATAAAGTTTGACCTGCTGGGGCCAAAAGGTAAATGGGTCATTAAGAATTATAAGGGGGTTGAAAAACTGTCTGCCGGTAGCGGTGAGTTCCCGGCAAGTATTACAGCAGCGAAGAAAAAAGGGGAGAGGACGGATATTCTCATTGAACTGGAGTACAAGGGAGAAATAATTACCGATCCTTTTGGACAGGTTATAGCAGCAGGAAAGCCATACCAGTTTTCGTTTAAGAAATTCTTTCAGCCCATTGATTGGGAAGTTCTTTTTTATTCGATGGACACAGCCTACCATAATCCTGTCAAAACAGGAACCCTGTTTTCTATGCTGGAAAAGAAGGCACCCTTCAAGACCGAAAGGGCGGACCGGCTGGACTATGCCTGGTGGGGTGGTATCAAACAAAAGGATATTACCTATAAGCAGTTTATCACCGTAGCTGCGGCCACGGTCAATATTCCCGCAGGCAGGTATGAGCTTTCCGTTACCTGGGATGATGCCGTTCGGATATACCAGGACGAAAAACTCATACTGAATGAATGGAATCCTTCCCGGTATAAGTTTGATGAATCACCCCATCGCAGGATTCCACTGGTTATCAGTGGGAAACACAGTTTCCGGGTTGAGCATTTGGAACTGGGAGGTTTTGCTACTTTAAGCCTGAAACTCAGCCCGGTAAAGTAATTCCGGCTGATTTATAATAAGTTTGTCCACAGCCTATAAAATTCTTTCCCAACTATTTGGAAGGAATGGGTCTCAACCCTACCTTTGCACTCCCAAAAGAAAATTGGGATTTTACACATGTCTCAGCGAATCAGAATCAAATTACAGTCTTACGATCACAACCTGGTAGATAAATCAGCTGAAAAGATCGTAAAAACGGTACGCAGTACCGGCGCAGTGGTAACGGGTCCAATTCCCTTGCCTACCCGCCGCAAAATTTTTACCGTATTGCGTTCCCCACACGTAAATAAGAAGAGTCGTGAACAGTTCCAGTTAGCAACGCATAAGCGTTTACTGGATATCTACACTTCTTCTTCAAGAACAGTAGATGCGTTGAGCAAACTGGATCTTCCCAGCGGTGTGGAAGTTGAAATTAAAGCGTAGTACTTCAGGCCCCTCTGGGGAATGAAGCAATTAGTTCTTATAAATAAATTTTTGCTATCTCTCAAAGTCATCCTGTTATAACAGGATAACCAAAAAGAGCTCTGGTGTATTAACATAAAACAAGCCATTCAGGGTTTGTTTACTGCCGGTACTTCCCCATAAAGGAAAAGGTCGGTGGCAAACGGGGATTGAAACCTGTATCATCGCAGATGATACAAGTACAAGGTTGTCCCAATAATCCTGCAGGCTGCAAACTGTACAAACAATGAAAGGTATTATTGGTAAAAAGATTGGGATGACCAGCGTTTTCGATCCCACAGGCAAACAAACCGCCTGTACGATCATCGAGGCAGGTCCCTGCGTAGTTACCCAGGTTAAGACCAAAGAGTCTGACGGGTACAGTGCTCTCCAGCTTTCTTTCGGCGAGAAAAAAGAAAAACACGCCACACAAGCCGAAAAAAATCACTTCGCAAAAGCTTCTACAGCTCCCAAAAAATTCTCTAAAGAATTCCGCGACTTCTCCATCGAAAAAAATATTGGTGAAACTATTACAGTTGACATTTTCGCTGAAGGCGATAAAGTTGAAGTAGTGGGTACCACCAAGGGTAAAGGTTTCCAGGGTGTTGTAAAACGCCACGGGTTCCATGGTGTGGGCCAGCAGTCTCACGGTCAGCACGACCGTCAGAGAGCTCCCGGTTCACTCGGTAACTCATCTGATGCAGCCCGTGTAATGAAAGGTATGAAGATGGCAGGCCGCACCGGTACTGACCGTGTTAAACTGAAAGGACTGAAAGTGGTAAAGATCTTTGCTGAAAAGAATTATATCCTCGTCAGCGGTTCTGTACCGGGTCATATTGGATCAATTGTTTTAATCCAGAAGTAAGAAACTGAGTCCTGAGCAAAGTCGAAGGGCCACAAAACAAAAGAAAATGCAAGTTGAAGTTTTAAATACAAAAGGAAAGAAAACAGGCAGAACAGTGGAACTGCCCGAAGATATCTTCGGTGCCGAGCCTAATAACCACGTTATCTACCTGGCAGTAAAACAATACCTCGCTGCCCAGCGCCAGGGTACACATAAAGTGAAGACCCGTGCTGAAGTGCAGGGTGCCAGTAAAAAACTGCACCGTCAAAAAGGTACTGGTGGTAGCCGTAAGGGTAATATACGTAACCCTTTGTACAAAGGTGGTGGTACTATCTTCGGACCAAAGCCGCACAAATATGATATCAAACTGAACCGTAAGGTGAAGGACCTGGCCAAGATCTCTGCACTGTCTTACAAAGCAAAAGAGAATGCGATCATGGTGGTGGAAGATATCACTATGGATACGCCAAAAACAAAATCATTTGTTGATATTCTCGGTAACCTGAAGATCGCTGATAAAAAGATAATGTTCGTGCAGCCGGAGTACAATGATAATGTTGAAATGTCCCTGCGTAATGTGCCTTATGTATTAGGTGTGTTGCTGAGTGATATTAACACCTATGATATCGTTAATTCAGAAGTATTAGTGTTAACGGAGAGTGCTGCCAAGATATTTGCTGATGACGAAACAGCTGAAGCTTAATTAAAAAATTCTAAAGAGTAAGAAATGAAACTTTCTGAAGTATTATTAAAACCCATTTTGACAGAAAAAGCAAATGCCCAGCAGGAAAAACTGCGTCGCTATGCATTCAAAGTGGCTAAGAAAGCAAATAAACTGGAGATCAAAAAAGCAATTGAAAGCTTTTACGGTGTTACCGTTACTAACGTGAACACTACAGTGGCTCCCGGTAAAAATAAAAGCCGCTTTACAAAAGCAGGTGTTATCTCTGGCCGCAAGCCGAGCTATAAAAAAGCCTTTGTAACAGTTGCTGAAGGTGAAAGCATTGATCTCTATTCTGCGATCTAAGCAAAACCAAACGAATGGCTTCAACAGCCGCTAATGTTGAACATTAAAAAGAATTAAAAAATGGCATTAAGAAAATTTAAACCCGTAACAGCCGGTACCCGTTGGAGAATCGGTAATGCATACGCAGAGGTTACTACCAATGTTCCTGAACAATCACTGGTAGAACCCAAGAAGAGAACCGGTGGTCGTAACTCTTCTGGTCACTTATCTATGAGATACAGGGGTGGTGGTCACAAGAAGAAATACCGTATCATCGACTTCAAAAGAAATAAAGTAAACATTGAAGCTACTGTGAAAACGATTGAGTACGATCCTAACCGTACCTCTTTCATCGCATTAGTTGAATATACAGATGGTGAAAAGCGCTACATCATTGCTCCCCAGGGGTTGGAAGTAGGCACGAAGATCATCAGTGGTGTGGATGTGGCTCCTGAAGTAGGAAATGCTTTATCAATGAAAAATATGCCATTAGGTACTAATGTGCACAACATTGAAATGCAGCCCGGCCAGGGTGGTAAATTAGCAAGAAGTGCAGGTTCTTCTGCGCAGCTGACCAACAAAGAAGAAAAATATGCGATCCTCAAAATGCCTTCTGGTGAGTTGAGAAAAGTATTGATCAATTGCTGGGCTACGGTTGGTGTGGTAAGTAATAGCGATCACTTCCTGCAAAGTATGGGTAAAGCTGGTCGTAACAGGTGGAAAGGTATCAAACCAAGAAACCGTGGTGTGGCGATGAACCCTGTAGATCACCCGATGGGTGGTGGTGAAGGTAAAGCTTCAGGTGGTCAGCCTCGTAGCAGGAACGGCCAATACTCAAGAGGTCTGAAAACAAGGACCAAGGGTAAAGGAAGCGATAAGATGATCATCCAGCGTAAGAACGGAAGCAAAATAGCGAAGTAAAAAACTCATTAATAATACAACGACATAAATCATGGCTCGTTCGATTAAAAAAGGTCCTTATATAGCAACACACCTCGAAAAAAAGGTGATGTCTATGAATGAAGGCAAAAACAAAAAGGGTGTTATCAAGACCTGGAGCCGCCGCTCTACCATTTCACCTGATTTCGTGGGTCACACTTTTGCTGTGCACAATGGCAACAAGTTCATCCCGGTGTATGTAACGGAATTCATGGTAGGTCATAAGTTAGGTGAATTTGCACCTACCCGCCAGTTCAAAGGACACTCTAAAAAAGAAGGTTAATCTAGAAACTAATTACAATGGAAGCAGTAGCTAAACTGAGAAATTATCCGACTTCACCCCGCAAAATGCGTTTGCTGGCTGACCTGATCCGTGGTCAGAAAGTAGAAAAAGTATTGGCTGAGCTGGAGCACAACCCCAAGCATCCTGCAGTTCCCCTGCGCAAACTGGTGCTGAGTGCTATCAGCAACTGGAAGCAGAAGAACGAAGGTGGTGATGAAAGCCAGCTGGTGGTAAAAACCATTTTTGTTGACGGTGCAAGAACATTGAAGCGTATGCGTCCGGCTCCGCAAGGCCGTGGGTACCGTGTTCGTAAACGCAGCAACCATGTTACTGTGATCGTGGACACTAAAGAATCTAAAAATTAAACGTATTAACGAATAACCTGAATAAACATGGGTCAAAAAGCAAATCCGATTGGTAACCGTTTAGGCATCATCCGTGGATGGGAATCTAACTGGTATGGCAGCAAAAAAGATTATGCTGGCAAACTGATCGAGGATCATAAGATCAGAACTTACCTGAATGCCCGTATCAATAAAGGCGGTATCTCTAAGATCGTTATTGAGAGAACCCTGGGTAAACTGATCATCACGATTCACACGTCTAAGCCGGGTATCATCATTGGTAAAGGTGGTGGCGAGGTTGATCGTATCAAAGAAGAGTTGAAGAAACTGACTGGTAAAGATGATGTGCAGATCAATATCCTGGAGATCCGTCGTCCTGAACTGGATGCCATGATCGTTGGTGATACTATTGCACGCCAGATCGAAAACCGTATCAACTTCAAACGTGCCACCAAGATGGCGATCGCTTCTGCTCTCCGTATGGGTGCTGAAGGTATCAAGATCAAATTGAGTGGTCGTCTGGCCGGTGCAGAGATTGCCCGTAGCGAAGAATTCAAACAAGGCCGTGTGCCCCTGCATACGTTCCGTATGGATATTGATTATGCCAACGTATTTGCACAAACAGTATACGGTAAGATCGGTATCAAAGTATGGATCTGTAAAGGTGAAGTATTAGCGAAGAGAGACCTGAATCCAAACATCATCGCTGGTGGTGGTAAAAATGAAGGTGGTGGAGTAGGTGGTGACCGTCGTGATGACAGAAGAGGTGGTGGTGATCGCCGTGATGACCGGAGAGGTGGTGGCGACAGAAGAGGCGGTGGTGGCCGCGGCGGAGATAACAGGAGAAACTAATTTTTACAAACAAGAATCAAGTAACTAGAAATTATATACAATGTTACAACCGAAAAGATCGAAACACCGGAAGATGCAGAAGGGTCGCATGAAAGGCGATGCCAAAAGAGGTACAACCATTGCATTCGGTTCTTATGCTTTGAAAGCATTGGATCAGCACTGGATCACTGATCGCCAGATAGAAGCTGCCCGTCAGGCCCTGACCCGTGAAATGAAAAGAGAAGGTAATGTGTGGATCCGCATATTTCCCGATAAGCCGATCACCCGTAAGCCTGCTGAGGTAAGGATGGGTAAGGGTAAAGGTAACCTGGAGTTCTGGGCTGCCGTGGTAAAACCTGGTCGTATCTTATTTGAAGTGGATGGTGTGAGTGAGCAGGTTGCCCGTGCATCACTGGCACTGGCTGCTGGTAAGCTGCCTATTAAAACAAAGTTTATGGTACGCCGTGATTTAGTTACAGCGTAATAATTAATCAATAATCGTAAAGCGATGTCAAAGAAAGCTGATTTTGTAAAGAGTATTCACGGGATGAATGAGCAGGATCTTAAGATCCGCTTGGACGAAGACAAACAACGTCTGAAAAAGCTGGAGTTCGCTCATGCTATCTCTCCGCTGGAGAACCCGATGACCATCCGCGGACTGCGCAAGGATATTGCCCGTTTGCAAACTGAATTAAAGAACAGACAACTGGGAGCATAACATCAGTTCATCACTGATCAAAACAAATAACAATGACCGAAAGAAATTTAAGAAAAACAAGGATAGGTGTGGTAACCAGCAATAAAATGGCTAAGACCATTACTGTTGCGGTGGAAAGAAAAGTAAAACACCCTATCTATGGTAAGTTCTTGAAAAAGACCACGAAGTTCCATGCGCATGATGACAAAAATGAGTGCAGCATTGGCGATGTGGTGAAGATCATGGAAACCCGTCCGCTGAGCAAAACAAAACGCTGGAGACTGGTGGAAGTGGTGGAAAAAGTGAAATAACTTTTATGCTGTAGTAGTCAGCTGCAGCCTCTGAGAAAAAAAAGTATTAACTGCCCGGATCGGAAATGAAAAGGGCTCAAAGCTTAAAAAGATGATTCAGCAAGAAAGCCGGTTAAATGTAGCGGACAACAGCGGTGCCAAAGAGGTGCTTTGTATCCGTGTACTCGGCAACAGCGGACAACGTTATGCCAGGATCGGCGACAAGATCGTTGTGACAGTTAAAGACGCTTTGCCTGCAGGCGGTATCAAAAAAGGTACTGTTGCCAAAGCGGTTATTGTTCGCACCACTAACAAACTGCGTCGGAAAGATGGCTCTTATATCCGTTTTGATGACAATGCAGTAGTGTTACTTAACCAGTCTGATGAGCCCCGTGGTACACGTATCTTCGGGCCAGTAGCCAGGGAACTGCGTGATAAAGGATACATGAAGATTATATCACTGGCACCGGAAGTATTATAATTGATTAAAAGGGTGCAAACCCATAACGATAGATAAAAATGAAAGCAAGATTTAAACCCAAGTACAATATCCGGAAAGGAGACAGTGTGGTGGTGATTGCCGGCGACGACAAAGCCCTCGATAAACCCCGCACAGTAAAAGAAGTATTGGTGGATGAAGCAAAAGTAATCGTGGAAGGTGTGAATATCATCACCAAACACACAAAGCCTTCTGCACAGAATACCAAAGGTGGTATCATCAAGAAGGAAGCTCCGATCCATATCAGTAATGTAATGCTTTGGGATGCTGCTCAAAAAGCAGGTGCGAAAGTGACAAGAGTGAGAAAAGATGGTAAGACAGAAAGAGTTTTTAAAACTAAAAAAACTCCAGGAGGTAAAAAATAATGAGTACTAAAACTTATACCCCAAGACTGGCAGACAAGTACAAAACAGACGTTGTACCTGCCCTGGTAAAAAAATTCAGCTACGATTCTGTAATGCAGGCTCCTAAACTGGAAAAGATCTGTGTGAACCGTGGTGTTAATGGTGCTGTAACCGACAAAAAACTGGTAGACATTGCACTGGACGAACTGACTACCATCACTGGCCAGAAAGCAGTAGCTACTTTTTCCAAGAAAGATATCTCCAACTTCAAGTTGCGTAAGAACATGCCTATTGGTGCAAGGGTTACACTGCGTGGAGTGAAGATGTATGAATTCCTGGATCGCCTGATTGCAGTCGCATTACCCCGTGTACGTGACTTCAAAGGTGTGAATGAAAAAGCGTTTGACGGCCGTGGTAACTATACATTGGGTGTAACAGAGCAGATCATCTTCCCTGAGATCGATATCGATAAAGTAAATAAGATCACAGGTCTTGATATCACTTTCGTTACAACAGCGAATACCGATGAGGAAGCATACGAACTGCTGAAAGAGTTGGGTATGCCCTTCAAGAATGCAACAAAAAATAACTCAAACTAAAAAGAATAAACAATTATGGCTAAAACATCAGTAAAGGCCAGGCAAAGGAAAAGAGAGAGAATGGTTGCCCAATTCGCAGCTAAAAGAGAAGAGCTGAAGAAGGCCGGTGATTTCAAGGCTCTCGATGAACTGCCAAAGAATTCTTCCAAAGTTCGTTTGAAGAATCGCTGCCAGCTGACCGGTCGTCCTAAAGGGTATGTACGCTACTTTGGTATTTCCAGGGTTGCACTGCGTGACATGGCACTGAACGGAAAGATACCGGGATTGAAAAAAGCAAGCTGGTAAGAAACAAATTTTAAAATTAAACTATCCAATTATCCCGATTTTATCGGGACGTAGGAGGGCAAAAATATGGTAACAGATCCTATAGCAGATTTCCTGACAAGAATCCGTAATGCACAAATGGCGGGTCACCGTGTAGTGGATATTCCTGCATCTAACCTGAAAAAGCGTATGACAGAAATCCTGTACAACCAGGGTTATATTCTGAAATACAAATTTGAAGATGATAACAAGCAAGGTGTGATCAAGATCGCTTTGAAGTATGATCCTTCCACCAAGCAACCCGCTATCCAGAGTATGGAAAGGGTTAGCCGTCCGGGTCTGCGCCAATATTCAAGACCAGCTGATTTCCGTCGGGTGAAAAGCGGTTTGGGTATCGCTATCCTGTCAACTTCAAAAGGAGTGATGACAGATAAAGAAGCAAAGGTGCAGAATGTAGGTGGTGAAGTACTTTGCTACATCTATTAATAAGAAATGTTGCTGATACATTAAGCTGAAACTATACTAAGCTGACCGGTCAGTAATGAGTAAATAAAAAAGATAAATTAACTAATTATGTCTCGTATAGGAAAACAACCAGTAGTCGCTCCCGGTGGTGTGACAATTTCTGTCGGAAAGGACAACGTGGTTACTGTAAAAGGACCCAAGGGAGAATTAAAACAGGCTATCGACCGTGATATCACAGTCGAAGTGAAAGACGGTAATATCACTTTTGCCCGCCCTACAGACCAGATCCGTCACCGTGCTTTACATGGCTTGTACCGTTCACTGGTATCAAACATGGTAAAAGGTGTAACGGATGGTTTTGAAAGAAAACTGGAACTGATCGGTGTGGGTTTTAAGGCAGCTAACCAGGGTAATGTCCTTGATCTTGCTTTAGGTTATTCTCACAATATCATTTTCGAAGTTCCTAAAGAACTGAAAGTGGCTACGGCCCAGGAAAAAGGCCAGAACCCGATCATTACTTTGGAAGGTATCGATAAGCAACTGATCGGCCAGGTTGCTGCTAAATTGCGCAGCCTGCGTAAGCCTGAGCCTTATAAAGGAAAAGGTGTACGTTATGTTGGTGAAGTGGTGCGTAAGAAAGCTGGTAAAGCTGCTGGTAAATAATTAAACTAAAATTTGATCCTGGCAGAATCAGGATTATAAATACAAAGCGATGAACCCAAAAGTTAAATCACAAAGAAGACAAAATATCCGCTACCGCATCCGCAGGAAGATCAGCGGATCAACAGGTAAGCCCCGTTTGTCTGTATTCAGAAGTAATGCTGATGTATATGCCCAGCTGATCGATGATACAAAAGGCGAAACACTGGCTGCTGCTTCATCAAGAGATAAGGATATTGCGGCCCAGAAGCTGAACAAAGTGGAGAAAAGTAAATTGGTAGGTGCTGCAATTGCCCGCAAGGCTTCTGAATTAGGAATTAAAGATGTGACTTTTGATCGTGGAGGATACCTGTATCATGGTCGTGTGAAATCAGTAGCTGACGGAGCAAGAGAAGGTGGTCTTCAATTTTAAGTAAACAATACTCAAACTTTTAATTACAAGTATAAATGTCAAAGTTTAACGTAAACAGAGTTAAAGCCGGAGACCTGGAACTGAAAGATAAGGTCGTTGCCATCAACCGTGTGGTGAAAACTACAAAAGGTGGCCGTGCCTTCAGTTTCTCTGCCCTCGTGGTGGTAGGAAATGAGAATGGTGTGGTTGGGCATGGTCTTGGTAAAGCCAAAGAAGTTCAGGAAGCCATTACAAAAGGAATTGAAGATGCGAAGAAAAATCTCATCAAAGTTCCGGTCATGAAAGGAACTATTCCTCACGACCAGTGGGCGAAAGAAGGTGCTGCCAAAGTATTGATCAAACCAGCTGCTCATGGTACTGGTGTGATCGCAGGAGGTTCTATGCGTGCCGTTCTGGAAGCTGCTGGTGTAACAGACGTATTGGCCAAGTCATTAGGCTCTGCTAACCCGCACAACGTGGTAAAAGCTACTTTCAAAGCGTTGGCTTTACTGCGTGAGCCGATCAGCGTGGCTAAGACCCGTACACTTGGTTTAAAGAAAGTATTCAACGGTTAATCCGACTTCAAACGAATTGAATTATGAAAAAGATAAAAATAACATTGGTAAAAAGTCCTATTGACAGACCTGAGCGTCAGAAGCTGACTATACAGGCTTTGGGTTTGAATAAGACAAATTCCTCTAAAGAAGTGGAAGCCACCCCGCAAATCCTGGGTATGATCCGCAAGGTGACTCACCTGTTGAAAGTGGAAGAAGTATAAATAAACTGCACTCGCATAAGCGATCTGCAATCATTCAATAACAAGCGAGCCCCGAATGCTTTCGGGGCGTTGAGTAAAAAATAAAAGCAATGAAACTGCACGAATTAAGACCTGCAAAAGGCGCAACACACAAAACAAAAAGAATTGGACGTGGTGATGGTTCCGGCCATGGCGGAACATCCACAAAAGGTACAAAAGGTGCACAGGCCCGTACCGGTTATAAAAGCAAAATGTCACACGAAGGTGGACAGATGCCTATTCAGCGTCGTGTTCCCAAGCGTGGATTCAGCAATCCTCATCGTGTTGAATACACTGTCCTTAACCTGGGACAGGTTGAACAATTGGCTGAAAAATATAACATCACAGAATTTTCCCTGGAGAATCTATATATCAATGGACTCATCAGCCAGACAGACAGGGTGAAGATATTAGGCAATGGTGAACTGAAAAGTAAATTCACTTTTAAAGTGAATGCGGTAAGTGAGAAAGCTAAAGCAGCGATCGAAGCAGCCGGCGGATCAGTTGAAATCGTAAAGTAAATTTCGCTAAATTGCACCGACGCATCTGAAGATGTGTCGTTTGTGTTTACAGGGCTCTTAAATCTATTTAACTCCCGTGAAAAAATTAATTCAGACTTTAAAGAATATCTGGAGCATCGAGGAACTGAAAAGTAAAATTCTTTTCACCCTGATGATGATTCTTGTTTACCGGATAGGAACCCATATTGTATTGCCGGGAATCAATCCCATTATTATGACTGCGAAGGAAGGGCAGGCCAATAATGGTATCCTTGACCTGATCAACACTTTTGCCGGAGGAGCCTTTAACCAGGCTTCGATTTTCGCTTTAGGTATCATGCCTTATATCTCTGCATCAATCTTTATGCAGCTGATGACGGTGCTGGTACCCCGTTTCCAGAAAATGCAAAAAGAAGGAGACAGCGGACGTAAAAAGATCAACCAATATACACGTTACCTGACTGTTGTGGTTACGTTACTCCAGGCTTCTGCCTATGTACGTTACCTAGAGAATATGGCCCTGAGCAACCCCGGAATGATCATCGCAGATTATCCGTTCCTATTATCCTCTGTAATTGTGCTGACCGCAGGAACTCTCTTTGTCATGTGGATGGGGGAAAAGATCACCGATAAAGGTTTGGGTAATGGTACTTCATTGATCATCATGATCGGTATCCTTGGACGATTGCCGCAGAATTTCCTCGAGGAGTTAGCTGCCAAATCAACAAGAACCGGTTCAATCCTGATCTTCATTATCGAGATCGCTATACTGATTGCTATCATTCTTGGCTGTATCTTATTGATACAGGGTGTACGAAAGGTACCGGTTAACTATGCCAAACAGATCGTGGGCAACCGCCAATTGGGTGGTGGTGCCAGGCAGTTCCTTCCCTTGAAGGTAAACAGTGCCGGAGTAATGCCTATCATCTTTGCACAGGCCATTATGTTCCTTCCCACATTGATCACTTTAGGAGGTGGCAGGGACCTATCAGGAATTTTCACCGATCAGAAGAATGTGTGGCATATGGTCATTTACACTGTTGTGGTGGTAGGATTTACCTTCCTGTACACAGCACTGATATTTAACCCCAAACAGATTGCTGATAACCTGAAGCAAAATAATGGTTTTATCCCGGGTGTTAAACCTGGTCAGCCAACAGCTGATTATATAGGCCAGATCATGGACAGGATCACTTTACCGGGTGCTATATTACTGGCCTTTGTAGGCATCCTTCCGGGTATTGCTCAGCGTTTAGGGGTCACACAAGGTTTCTCTTCTTTCTTTGGAGGAACATCTCTGCTGATCATGGTAGGTGTTATCTTAGATACACTCCAGCAGATCGAAACCCAATTGCTGATGCGCCAGTATGATGGTTTGATGAAGAGCGGCCGTATACAGGGGAGACAGACAGCTTCAGCCGTACAGATGTAATAAATTAATTGATTATACTAAACCCGGTAAGTAGCACTTGCCGGGTTTTATTTTTATCAGGATATTTGCAGTATGATGATCTACAAAACAGATGAGCAGGTGGAGATGATGCGCAAAAGTGCATTACTGGTCAGTAAAACAATGACTGAAGTAGCAGGTGTTTTAAAACCAGGCATAACTACTTTGTCGCTGGATAAGATGATCGGAGATTTTATCCGTGATCACCAGGCGGTGCCTTCTTTTTTGAATTATAATGGCTATCCTTTTAATTCCTGTCTTTCTGTAAATGATGTGGTGGTACATGGATTTCCAACGAAAAATGAACTGAAGGAAGGAGATATTATATCAGTAGATATTGGCGTTATCTTAAATGGCTGGCATGGCGATCATGCCTACACATTTGCCATCGGTGATCCCGGAGCTGATGTGATGCAGCTGATACAGGTAACAAAAGAATCGTTGTACAAAGGGATCGAAAAAGCAGTGGCCGGAGGCCGTATCGGGGATATTGCTTTTGCCATTCAGGAACATACAGAAAAGAAGCATGGCTATGGAGTGGTAAGAGAATTGGTGGGTCATGGGTTGGGTAAGAACATGCATGAAGATCCGCAAGTACCCAACTATGGTAAAAGAGGCAGTGGCGCTAAATTGAATGAGGGACTAGTATTGGCTATTGAGCCCATGATCAATTTGGGAAAACGGGATGTATATACGGAAGATGATGGCTGGACAGTGCGAACGAAAGATGGTAAACCTTCCGTGCATTTCGAACATGATGTATGTGTGAGGAAAACAAAAGCAGATATACTTTCCAATTATAAACCTATTGAAGAAGCGGAAAGGGCCAATCCAAACCTGTTTACGAAAAGTTTACAGCAATTATAATAAGCGGTATTTTAATTCCACCCTTTCATCCAGCCAAATCTCCTGCGGGCTGATATACGTATCATTCATTTTGAAGAGTACACCTGACTTGGCAAACGCATCTCTTACTAATTCTGAACAGATATAACTTTTATTCTTTTCTCTTTTGCCGGTTTTAAAAAGTATCCGTAACATAATGCGGATGATCTCCCAGTTATCATAAGGCCGTGTCAGCTCATCAAGTCCAAAGCTGATGGCTTTATTAAGCCTTGGCTTTTCCAGGTCAAAATTCAGTTTTGCAATAGCCACCTGTCCTTTGTAAGGACGTTTTTTCCCCTTATAATTTCTCAGGTAATTGGATAAAGGGATCAGGCGAATGCCAACATAGGGCTCCGCTTCCAGTACCATGACCCTGCCCAACTGTTCATCTTTATAAACAATCGCCACATGGCTCCATACACTTTTGGTTAGTTTCTGAATGATACCAGAAAAAGTGTAACTGCCCGAACTGAAAAAGATATGCCCTGTTTGTAGATAATCCCTGATCTTTTCATAGGGCATCACGGGTAGTTCTTTAAGTTGTTTTTTGGTGAGTGGATGTGCCATGAATTCATGTTTCTGGTAAACGAACTTACCAAAAATTCAGCGTTCTTTGTAAAAAGCGGACAGGTGTCAAAACAACTGGTTGTAATAGGAGGCGGAGCTGCAGGTTTTTTCTGTGCGGTAAATGCAGCACAGATGAATCCTTCCCTGAAAGTTCTTATCGTTGAAAAGACGGGTAAATTATTGTCAAAAGTAAAAGTGAGTGGCGGCGGACGTTGTAATGTAACACATGCCTGTTTTGAAATCCCTGAACTAAGCAAACGATATCCCCGCGGGCAACACTTTGTAAAGAAAACTTTTCATCAATTCTTTACAACAGATACCGTGCAGTGGTTTGAAGAAAGAGGGGTGAAGCTGAAAGCAGAAGCAGACGGACGGATGTTCCCGGTTACGGATTCATCGCAAACGATCATAGATTGTTTACTGCGTGAAGTGAATAAATACGGGATAGAGATCATGATGAATGCCGAGGTGAGATCGGCTGAGAAAAAGGGAAATACATTCGAAATCCAATTAGCTGACGCAAGACTACTGGCTGCAGACTATTTATGTATCGCCTGCGGAGGCTATTCCAAATTGTCGATGTTTCAATGGCTGATCAACCTTGGACATTCTATAGAAGAACCGGTTCCCTCATTATTTACATTTAATATGCCCGGTAATTCAATTACCAAACTAATGGGACTGAGTGTTGAAAATGCAAGAGTGAAGATCACAGGAACAAAACTGGAGCAGGAAGGGCCATTGCTGATCACCCATTGGGGTTTGAGTGGACCGGCTGTTTTAAAATTAAGTGCATGGGGGGCGAGAGAACTAAAAGAAAGGAACTGGGAATTCGGAATTAATATAAGCTGGTTGCCTCATTACAATGAGCAGCAACTGGCAGAGAAATTTCAATCATTGCGTTTTGATATGGCCGCACAAAAGATCATCAATAAGAACCCGTTTGGATTACCCCAGCGGCTATGGGAATATTTATTGATTTTTTCTGAAGTCAATGCAGAAAGAAGATGGGCGGATATGCCGGCGAAGGAGCAGAACCGGCTGATCAGGAATCTTTGTAACTGCTCGTTTGATATAAAAGGGAAAACCACTTTCAAAGAAGAATTTGTAACCGCAGGGGGAATTAAACTGAACGAAGTGGATCCCAATACCATGATGAGTAAAAAAGTCCCCGACTTGTTTTTTGCAGGAGAAATTTTAGATGTGGATGGTGTCACCGGGGGATTCAATTTCCAGCATGCATGGACCAGCGGATTTATTGCAGCAAAGCATATTGCAGCAGCAGCTCAATGATTATCCAGCTGAGGTTTTAACTGAGCATAAGACCAGGCAGAGAAGGGTAAGAAGAAGAGTAATGACAAGGACCAGGCATTGCCGGTGAATATCCATAGTAAAGAAATGATCAGCAGAAGATAAATGGGGTAGGCCAATAATAAAATTCCTGTCATGATCGAATCGTAATGATCGTTATCCAGCGTTTTATTCCAGATGATTTTTTTGACAGGCAGGAAAAGCGGCATATGAACCAGCCAGCCAATCGCAGCAGGTATTGACAGTGCAATTTTCTGTAGCAGCGATGGTTTTATTTCCAGGAGTACTGACTGTTTTTCTTTATCTTTTTTTGGAATTTCTAAAACCAGTTGTTCTAATTGCTGCTGCAAAAGATTATTGAAAGCCTGGTTTTTTATTCCATCAGCTTCCTTGGAGTTCAAATCATCTTTGCTGATGATCTCTCCGAAGTTGAGCAAAATGTTTTTCCCGAAGCGTTTAAAAGAACTATAGTTGATACCGACCGGTAAAACCCGGAGTGGAATATTTTCTTCCCAGGCTTTGATGGCAAGTCTTGCTGTTCCCTTTTTCAACGGACGCAAATGCCATTCGTTGATACATTTACCTTCACTGAAGATGAGAATAATGCCGTTTTGTTTGAAGATCTGAATGCAGGCATCAAACGTTTTATAGTTCTCTGCTAAGTTTTCTACTCCTTCACTGGTTCTGTAAACTGGCAGGATCTTTAATGCTGCTAATACCCGGCTGATGAGTTTCCCTTTGAATGCATCACCTCTTGCTAATGACCAGACGGGTTGCTTAAACAGCACATCCAGTATAACAGCATCTAAAAATGAGTTAGGATGATTACAGGCGAGCAGTAAAGGACCCTTTGATTGTAAAATTGACGGCTTGTTGATGACCAGTTTACGGCAAAAGATCAGCAGGGCAAGACGGGCCATAATTTTCAGGCAGCGATAGAGCAAGGGGCTAATTTTGGTGAATATAGGAATAAATACCAGATGAGCAGCAGATGGAACCCTGAAGTGTGCGACGCAAGGAACGCTAAATCAAGGCGTTACGGCCGGGCAATTCCTTAAAAAACTCCGCCCCGGAACGGCCCGATTCAGCCATATTCATCTTATCTTTGCTGCCCCGATTTTTTTAAAACCCTTCGGGACTATTTTATCATGTTTTCAAATTTGATTAACAAACAACTAAACGCTGATGCACCCGAGAATGCAGCTGCTGAAACAGCAGATGTATCTACAGCGACAACAAATGTACCGGTGCAAACTGCCCACGACGATTTTGACTGGAATGTGGACAGAAGAAATGTGATCTCTTATAGCAATGAAGAGAGAGAAAAGTATGACAAAGTGTATGATAACACTTTTGTTCAATTGAATGATGGTGAACTGATCCAGGGAACTGTGGTTGGTTTAACTAAAACAGATGTGGTATTGAACATCGGTTTCAAAAGCGATGGTTTGATCTCCTTGAATGAGTTCCGTGATTTACAGAACCTGAAGATTGGTGATGAAGTGGAAGTGATGGTAGTGGATAAGGAAGACCGCCAGGGTCACCTGAACCTGAGCCGTCGCCAGGCCCGCATTACCCGTGCATGGGAAAGAATCGTGGAAGTTCACAAGACTGGTGAAGTTATCACTGGTACTGTTACTTCAAAAACCAAAGGCGGTTTGATCGTGGATGTGTTTGGAATGGAAACATTCTTACCAGGTTCACAGATCGATGTGAAACCTGTAACTGATTACGATCAGTTTGTAGGTAAGACAATGGAATTTAAAGTAGTTAAGATCAATGAAACTATTAAGAATGCTGTTGTGTCTCACAAAGCACTTATCGAAAGCGACATCGAAGCACAACGTGCCGAGATCATGAGCAAACTGGAGAAAGGACAAGTACTGGAAGGCACTGTGAAGAACATCACAGACTTTGGTGCTTTCATGGACCTGGGTGGCTTAGACGGTCTGTTATACATTACCGATATTTCATGGGGTCGTATCTCGCATCCTAGCGAAATATTGAAAATGGATCAGAAGATCAACGTAGTGGTACTGGATTTTGATGATGAGAAAAAACGTATCAGCCTTGGTCTGAAACAACTGACCCCGCATCCATGGGATGTGCTGGGTGAGAACATTGTTGAAGGCAATGTAGTGAAAGGTAAAGTGGTGAATATTGAAGATTATGGTGCATTCCTGGAAATTCAGCCTGGTGTTGAAGGACTGGTTCACGTTAGTGAGATCACCTGGGCTAACACGCCGATCAATGCAAAAGAATTCTTCAAACTGGGAGATGAGCATGAAGCGAAGATCGTTACCCTGGATAAAGAGAGCCGTAAGATGAGTTTGTCGATCAAACAATTGTCTGCTGATCCCTGGAATGATATTGAAACCAAATTTGCAGAAGGAAGCCGTCATACCGGTTTAGTGAAGAATATCACTAATTACGGTGTGTTTGTGGAACTGGCTGCCGGTATCGGTGGTATGATTCATATCAGCGACCTGAGCTGGTTAAAGCGTTTCAATCATCCGGGTGAGTACACAAAAGTTGGTTCCAACATCGACGTGGTGATCCTTGGTATTGATAAAGAGAACCGTAAACTGCAATTAGGACATAAACAACTGGAAGAAGATCCCTGGAATACCCTGCAGGACACATTTGCTATCGGAAGCCTTCATGAAGGTACCGTGAGCCGCAGGGATGATAAAGGTGCTACTGTTCAGCTGCCGTATGGCCTGGAAGGTTTTGCTCCTAACCGTCACTTAGCTAAGGAAGATGGTAAGTCTATCGGTGCTGACGAAACTGCACAATTCATGGTGATCGAATTCGATCGTAATGAAAAGCGTATCGTTGTTTCTCATACACGCATATGGGAACAAGGCAAGGTAGAAGAAGCAGAAGCCGTGAAGAAAGAAGCAAGAGTGGAAGCAGACAAGACCAAGAAAGCCGTTAAGAATATCCAGAGCAAAGTAGAGAAAGCTACACTGGGTGACTTAGGCGTCCTGGCTGATCTGAAGAAGAAAATGGAAGGTGGCGAAAGCAGTGAAGAAACAAAAGCTGAATAAGCCAATGCTTTTATAATTGAAAAGCCTCCCGGTTCCGGGAGGCTTTTTTTATGTTATTGCAGGGCAAAAATGACGGATACTTCAAAGCGGAGTTTGATTTTTTTAAAATCCACTTGTTCATTACCGGAGTCACTTTCTGCAAGGGTCATGTTTGACTGGGAATAAGTAGTGTTTGCAAGAAAGTTATTAGATAAATAGTTACCGCTGTATTGTAAGGCATCCGGTTCGTTAATAGTGATGGCGACTCCCAGTTTTTCACTGATAGCTTCAGTAAGATAGATCCCTTTTTCTTTTGCTGCTTTAATGGCCTGTATTTTGAGCTGTCTCCTGAACTCAGTCATTTTACTATGGCTGGTGGACGCTATAATAAAATTTTGAGTGGCTTCATCATCGAGTTTTTCTACCAACAGGTCCATGGTTTTGCTGTCTTTGAATTTGACCTGGTAAACAATAGAAGCCATCAGGTCATTGTCTTTCTTTTTTCTGCGGAAGTTATAATAGTTGTTATAACCGGTAAAGGATGAAATACTGATAACAGAATCAGGTATGCCGGCCGCTTTACAATACTCCAGAAACTGCGTTTTAATTGTTTCCAGTTCCTTTTTACTTTCTCCTTTTTTCTGGTATTCCCGCAGGGTGATATTTACATAGATCTCATCCGGGATGATCTCCATTTCTGCACTGCCTGAAACGGTAATGGTCTTTGGAAATGGATTCACTGTTGCTGGCTGTTGTGCGAACACGGTTGCTGTAAAACCGGTCAGCATGATAAGGCTGATTATTTTTTTCATAAACATTTTTTTTGACTGATGATTATACTCATTAAATTACATAAAAAGTGTTGCTTACTTAGAGCCACTTTGTTAATTTGATCATTGCAGCCTATAATTGCCGTTTATGAGTTCATTCGCTGACAGGATAAAGCACTTCAAACCCGTACGAAAGATCGTCTACTTCATCGTCGGGCTGGCATCCTACCCGGGGCTGGCTATCATCAATAAACTCAAAATATCCGGGACAGAACATTTAAAGAATTTGCCAAAGGAAAAAGTATTATTCGTCAGCAATCACCAGACCTATTTTGCTGATGTGATCACCTTTTTCCAGATATTCAGTGCCGTGAAATGGGGAAAAATGAACAGGCTGGGAATTCCTTATTATTTACTGAACCCCTTTACCCGGGTGAACTATGTAGCTGCTGAAACCACGATGAAGGGAAGCTGGATCAGCCGATTATTTTTGCTGGCAGGCGGGTTGACTGTGAAAAGAACTTGGAATGATGGAGCCAAAGAAGTCAGGAAAGGGTTGGACCCATCTGATACCCGTAAGATCAACAGGGCACTGGAACAAAACTGGGTGATTACGTTTCCGCAAGGCACGACGAAGCCCTTTGCACCTGGAAGAAAGGGAACCGCCCTTATCATCAAACAGGTAAGGCCCATTGTAATCCCCGTAGTGATCAATGGTTTCTGGCGGGCCTTTAACAAAACGGGATTAAAATTCAAGAAAAAAGGCACCCTGCTCAGCGTCACCTTCAAAGAGCCGCTGGTGATTGACTATGAAGCGCCGACAGAAGTGATATTAGCGCAATTAATGGATGCTATTGAGCAAAGCAAAAAATACATGATGATGGGAAAGCATCACTGGCAAACGAAAGAAATTGTGTAGCGGTCAATCTTTGAAAAACAATGCCTTTAGTTCAACAGCATCATCAGGTTTCATCTTCCCGCCCAAGATCAAACGTAATTGTCTTCTTCTTAGAGCTCCTTCAAATAATTTTTTTTCTTCTTCTGTTTCAGTGACCAGTTGCGGAACAGGTCGTGGCTTTCGGTTGGGATCCAGCGCCACAAAAGTGTAGTAAGCCTCGTTACTTTTGTATTTGTATTGCTGGGTAAAATCTTCACCCCATACTTTCATGTGTACTTCCATGGAGGTATGAAAAGAACGGGTCACTTTAGCTTCTATGTGAACGGCATTGCCGAGTTTGATCGGGTTTTCAAAAGAGATATTATCCACCGATGCTGTAACTACCGGCGCATTGCAATGCTTCTGTGCAGCTAATGCCGCTGCAATATCCATCCAGTACATCAGGCGGCCCCCCATCAGGTTACCAAATACATTCGTGTCGTTCGGTAATACGATCTCCGTCATGATAATACGGCTTTCTTCTGCTTTTTTCCCTTCCATAAAAAGATTTGTGCAAAGATAGGCAGCCGGGGGCAGTTATAATTAAGCCCTCATCAATTCTGGTTTTTGGTGCTGTATATTTTTCAGTATACGTTCGCATTTTTTCCAGAAACCGAAAAAGGAATTATAAAAACCGGTTACTTCCGGAAACATCCAATCCCTTGCTTCTTTTTGACCCGGGTAATGCATAAAAGCCGGATGTTCTTTTGATAAGATCGCTGGTACCTTGTTGATAAAAGGAATATCACTTATTTCCCCGGTGAATACCTGTATGCCTTCAATATTCTTTGCCAGCGAAAGGATAAAGTCGATCACTTTACCGCTAACAGGGAATTGTTTAAAATGGGAGGGCTCCAGCAATAGGATCCTGTTGACTTTGCTGTCATTTCTCCAAAGCGGATCCAGGTTATATGAATTATACAGCAGGATTGGCAGTGATGTATCAATGAATGGGGTACTATTTTCAGGCAGTTCTGTAATGAACTGAACAGGTGTGGTGAGTTTTAATTCATCCGGAACTGGCATCAAAGGCAGTTCATGATAAGGCTTATCAAGGAAGCTATAGACCTGATGGCTGCGGGTGTATTTATTGATGTTTTCCTGGTTGCAGAAATATTGTTTGGATGAAAAACTTCCGGCTACCCATTGCCAGCTACAAGTATTGCTTGCTATATCTCCATCCAATAAGTGATAATACATCCATTTAGAAGGCATTTCCCAATAAGCTTTCCCAATGTTGCAGGCGATACTGGCTGTGTACATGCGAAGGTGATTATGCATGTAACCGGTTTCATACAATTCATTAATGCCTTTATCAATCGCATGGATACCGGTTTTTGCTTCCTGCAAAGCAGCGGGTAAATACCGGTGCCGGGTTCCGGTATTGGACCGGCGGATATCATCAAACATATCGTCGCCTAACTGTTGCCATACCCGCTGAAAATATTCTCTCCAGGCCAGTTCCTGGATAAATTTTTCCATCTGATCCAAATTGTACCCTTTGGCCAGCAGGCTATCCAAAACCTGTTTGGTGCTGATCACACCTCTTGAAATATAAGGCGACAAATAAGAAACAGTGCCATCAATATAATTTCTGCCGGCAGCATATTTGCCCGGGTCTGTTTTATTAATTCGGTCTATAATATCCGTATATGCGGTTGGAAAATTCATTCACTGCGATTTAGTAGATAAACAAATCACTGCTGATTTGGTTGTTATAGTAATTATGGAAAATATAGTGTTTGAAGTTTATGATAGTAATTCGACTATTCCTTTAACAAAGCAGCAAGTGGATCGCATCATTGAAATGGCCTGGGAGGACAGAACGCCGTTTGAAGCAATTGAAATACAATTTGGACTGTCCGAGTCGCAAGTCATCAGGCTGATGCGTACGGAGCTTCACGAAACCAATTTTAAACGCTGGAGAAAAAGAGTTTCGGGACGAAAGACCAAACACCTCCAAAAAAGGAGCGGGGAGGTGGATCGTTTCAGGTGCAGCCGTCAACGAACTATTTCAAGGAATAAGATCAGCAAACGCTAGGCTGCTTTATTTTTATTGCTACGGCATTTGTCGCTGCAGTATTTTACATCCTCCCAGTTCTTCTCCCATTTTTTTCGCCAGGTGAATGGCCGCTGGCAAACCATACAAATCTTAACTGGCAAGTCAGCTTTTTTTCGTTGTTTCATTTTTCAGTGTAGTGTCTAACTCTTGTAAAAATCGTTCGGCTGTTTCCAGGTGCCTGTTTCTTTTTTCTTCCTTCATTTTATCAAATGTACCCACCAACATTCCCAGTCTCGGGTTTTGTAAAAAGAAGCCACGATGCACATGCATGAAACGCCAGAAGAGGCCATCCCATATTTCCTGCCAGGGGCCTTTATCCCAGTCACCCATCTTTAATAAGTAATTACTACCGCTGATATACGGCTTGGTCGTCATTAATCCGCCATCAGCAAATTGTGTCATGCCATAAACATTCGGTACCATTACCCAATCGTAACTGTCGATGTACATTTCCATGAACCATTTATACACTTCATCCGGGTCGAATTCACAAAGCAGCATAAAATTCCCCATGACCATGAGTCGTTCAATATGGTGCGAATAGCTGGTTTGCAAAACTCTTTTGATTACCGTATCAACGGGGTGAATGCCGGTTTCACCTGTCCAGAAAGAGGCGGGTATTTTTCTTTTGAACTGCCAGTAATTGGTGCTTCGTTGCTTGCTGCCTTCCTTTTCATAAACAATGCGGATGAATTCTCTCCAGCCCATGAGCTGCCGGATAAATCCTTCCAATGAATTCAAGGGGATATTTTTTTCAGCAGCAGTTTGCAAGGCTTTATCAATTACCTGTTGTGGCAACAGCAACCCTGTATTCAGCATGGGTGTAAGCACTGAATGATAGAGAAAAGCCTGGTTCTTCAGCATGGCATCTTCATAGATCCCGAATTTGCTGAAGCGGTGAAGTAAAAAATCATCCAACCATTTTTCAGCAGCAGTATGTGTGACCGGGTAGATGAAGCTGTCGTTACTTCCATAGTTATCCGGGAAATTGGAACTGATATATTCTTTGGCTTCTTTCACATACTGGTTCTCACCGGGTATATCAATTTCGGGCACTATTTCATTTTTGGGAAATTTCAACCTGTTCTCTGCATCAAAAGTCCATTTGCCGCCCAGTGGTTTTTTAGCTGCATCCAGCAATACATTTCTTTTCTTTCGTTGCCAGGTATAAAAATCAGTCTGGAAATAAGATTTCTTTCCGGAAAAAAAATCTTCCACTTCAGGTAACTGGTTAAGAAATCCCGGGTTGGGGTACCGGACCAGTTTTATACCAGTTTCCCTGGCGGATGTTGCTATTCTTTTCTCCAGCCAGTTATCAGTAGTATCGGTGTAATGAATTTCAGTAATGCCGCCTTTAGCCAATTCAGGTATCAGTATGCGTACATCTGCTGCAGGGGCTGTACACTCAACATATTCGACTAGTATATTTTTTTCAGCCAGGTAATTTTCATAATACTTCATGGATGCCCGGTGAAAGATCAATTTCTGCTGATGAAAAATAAACTGCCGGAAGAAAAGGAATTCCTCAACCAGGTACACAGTCCTGCTTGTAATGACGGAGGGATGCACCAGGAATAACTGGTGGGGTAATATTAGTGTAACGGCTTTCATTTTAATAATATGATCGTTCAACAATTCGGGATAAGATTTGTTGTCATTCAAATTCATATTATGGAATCGGTAAAAGGGAAAAATATCTTACTTGTTGGAGCAACAGGAAGCATAGGGTCACGGACGGCTAAATTACTCGTTGGCAGTGGAGCAAATCTTTTTCTGGCGGGCCGCAACCCGGAAAAACTGGCAACAGTAGCTGATCAAATCTCAGTACCCACAGAAAGAACTTTTTCCCTGGATATTTCGAAGCCGGAAGAAGTACTGGCATTAAAAGAAAAGTATTTTTCAGTCTTTTCTTCCATTGATATCCTTATCAATGCCGCCGGCATTGGTATCATTAAAAATATGGAACAGTTAAGCGAAGTAGAATTTTTAAGAACACTGAATTACAATTTATACGGGCCATTTCTCCTGGTAAAGAATTTTTTACCAGCCATGAAAGAAGTAAAAAAAGGACTGATCATTAATATACCCGGAGTATTGGGAAAAGTGCCGATGGCTGGTGCAGCAGCGTATAGTGCCAGCAAATACGGGTTGGTGGGGATGATGCAAAGCATCCGGGAAGAGATCAAAAGGACGGATATCCGGATCACTAATCTTTTTATGGGTGGTGTGGATTCTTCGTTTTGGGATACGATTGATCTGCGGGTGCAGCGGGATAAAATGATACAGGCGGATGAAGCAGCCAAAGCCATCTGGTTCCTTTGCCAGCAGCCGGTAAGCGGGGTGGTGAGTGAAATGGTACTGCAGCCATTCAATCACCAGGCCATTTGATGTACTAAGAGCAGACCCTTAGAAATCATAATCTTTTGCCCGGCCAGTCATTTTATCATCAGGAGCTTTCTACTACCTTTGCCCAGCTAAAAATGCTGCCATGCAAAATCAGACTCCTATCTCATT
>JAEUVP010000529.1 GCA_016786805.1 Chitinophagaceae bacterium
AGCGTTTTAGGGTTAATGGTAATTATAAGCCCCGGTTTGATAAAACCGGGGCTTCTCTTTTGTGTACGGATTTTCACAGTACATATTCTTACTCTCAGCTTCGTTGCCTGAACCCGATCAATGACACTACGCCCATTACACTAATCGTAGCAAACAATAGTGTATTATTTCTTTTGGGCTGATCAGTAATCGTTTCCGCAACTGATGCATAACCAGCTTCTGCAGGAATAAATTTTTCTTCTTCCTCATTAAGCACCACATCCCAATCTTTATAGGTTTTACCGGTTAAATAGGCCAGCATTTCCATTTCATCGGAGCGGCGTTGCTTCAGGTCCTTCAGATATTTTTTACCAGCATCACAACTAAAGTCACCGGTAGCAGGATGTGTAACAATATATCTCGCCTGGTAGCTTTCTGTATTGGGTGTAACCTGGAATACCAGGTCCTGCGGAAACTTATCCCGGTTGTACCGTACATGTAAACGGGTAAAATAAACATTATCTGAGTAATCAAGATCTTCGTCATCATCCACATCGCTGTAATCATTCCAGTCACGGTTGATCCACCATACTCCTGCCTGTACCAGGTCTTGTGTTGAAGGTGCAGTAGCCACACACGGATCACACTTCACATAGTTCTTCGGACTCACATCCCAGGCATATTCCAGCATAGCCAGTGCTTTTCCTTCTTTGCTCCATTGATGCTGGAAAAGGTTAGCATAGAAATTTCCGAAATTATTTTTTACAAACAGGGGCACATTCTTGGAAGTGGGTAATGAAATCGTCCTGTAGTTGGTTGTTTCTATTCTTCCCTTTTTAGTGAAAGCATACACGATCATATCCTGGTCACCATCAGCATTGGCCATTCCCAGCCGGATGGGTAACATGAACTTGGGAGATGAAAAACTGATCTGTAAGGGGCGAAGAAAATTACCCGGTAACTTTTTCTTTTCCTCCTCATTCACTTTTACCACAAAAAATTTCAGATTGCTTTTGATATAAGGCTCCAGTACCTCATCAGCACCGGCAGGTATTTTATAACCATTTTCATCCAGCCAGATCTTTAACCCTGAACTTTCTTTAGCACTCAGGATAAGAATATCATATTCACCAACAAGGTATTTGGCTTCCACCCTTACACCAAGATCTTTTCGCTTGGCAGCACCATAACCCGTTACGACGACTTCATTTAGCTGAAGGCCAGGCACACTTCCACTTAATTTGTCTTCCATATAGCGATTACAGGGGTTCTGGTCATAATATTCAACCAGTCTTGGTTTGCTATATTCATTCAGGGTATTAAAAATGGCCTGGTCTACCACTTTGATATCTTTTTTCTGCAATACCACCGGCACAGGCACCACCATGGCAAAGTCTTTCAGGTTACCTTTAAAATCATTGTACATGGTGATCACATTCCTGTTGCCATCCCTCACTAGGATGACCTGTGATGTTTTGTTCTTCAGCGTTCCATCTGCTTTGCTGACATAGAAGCCGCAGAATGCAGCGGCTTCATGCCCGATCATGGCGGTGAGGATGATCACCGCAGCTCCTTTTTTCAAAATTGGCTTCATGACT
>JAEUVP010000032.1 GCA_016786805.1 Chitinophagaceae bacterium
CTGTCAGCAATTCAACCATCTTTTTGGTATTGCAGAACTAAAACCATAAACAATGAAACAACAACTCCTGTTAAGCGGCTTATTATTGTTACTGGTCAGCAAAATCACAGCCCAGGGATGCAGCGATGCCGGTTTCTGCACCCTGCAGTATCACCAGCAACAAACAACAAAAGGAGATCGATCATTACGCAATAGTATTACCACCGATATTACATTCGGTCTTGGTGATGGAAATACCAAATTGCTGACTCCTTCCATATTATACAGCCGGAAATTGGGCCGCCGGCTTTCCTGGGATACGAAAGTGACTGCTTCTTATATCACCGGTTCGCTGGGAAATATTTTTAATGCCGGCGACTGGTATTCCACGGTCAATTATGCCCTGCCCCGTCACAACAAAAAAGAAATAAATCTTTTAGCCGGTATCAAAATTCCCATGACCAGTGCCAATGATAAAATAAAAGGGCAGCCATTGCCGATGGCTTATCAAACCAGCCTGGGAACCTATGACCTGTTGCTCGGTACTGCCTGGGTACTAAACCAGAAAATTGATATCAATGCGGCTTTTCAACTTCCGGTGATCAACAGTAATAAAAATACATTCATCAAAGAATATGCTGCTGATACCCGTTTTGAAACCACGAATAATTTCAAGCGGAAACCCGATGCCTTGTTGCGGCTGGGTTATATCCTGAACAGTACCAATAAAAAATGGTTGTTCAGGCCCAATGCACTGGCCATTTATCATCTGGGGGAAGACAGTTTTGAAAATATTTTCGGGCAGCGGCAGGATCTCAGAGGTTCATCTGGTCTTACGCTTAACCTGAACCTGCAGGCCCAATACAAGCTCTCCGCTGCAAGGGCCATTGGTTTCTCTGTGGCCACACCAGTTATTGTAAGGGATATCCGCCCCGACGGACTCACCCGGTCGCTGACCATCGGTGTCAATTATCTTTTTGGGTTTTAAAAAACTGTGTAAGGATTTAAACAGGTATACGTCTATAAACTAAAAAAACATGATAAAGCTTCTGACAGCCATTCTGTTAATGATCACCATTCAGGCAACTGCATTTTCACAGGCCGCAGCATTGCGCAGCCAACAATTTAATCTTGAAAAAAATAAAGTTGCCATCCAGGGATATGACCCTGTCAGTTATTTTACCCTCGGAAAAGCCGTAAAGGGTAAAAAAGAAATGGCTGTACTGGCCGATGGTGTTACGTATTATTTCTCCACTGCGGAGAATAAAGAGCTTTTCAAAAAAAATTATACCGCTTATGAACCGCAATATGGTGGCTGGTGTGCTTATGCCATGGGAGCCAAGGGTGAAAAAGTAGAGGTAGATCCTGAAACCTTTAAGATCATCAATGGAAAGCTCTACCTCTTTTATAATTCATTTTTCAATAACACACTCAAAAGCTGGAACAAGGATGAGAACAACCTGAAAGCAAAAGCGGATAGTAACTGGAAAAATATATTTCATTAACTAATAAACAGCATAACAAATGCAAAAAATACTACTGGCTGTCTTTACATTTATTATTACCGGACTGGCTGCATATGGTCAGCAACCAGCCATCTTCCAAACTGAAGGAAAAGCAATCCGCGGGTATGATGTAGTTGCTTATTATACTGAGGGGAAACCCATTCAGGGTCATGACAGTTTATCGTTGCAGTGGAGCAACAGCAGCTGGTTGTTTTCTTCCCCCGCTAACCTGGAACTGTTCCGGCAAAACCCGGAAAAATATGCACCGCAATATGGTGGTTACTGTGCGTATGGTACTGCCGGCGGCTATAAAGCACCTACACAGCCTGATGCATGGGCCATTGTGAATGGTAAACTATACTTCAATTACAACCTGAAAGTAAAAGCCAGCTGGGATAAGGACCAGGCTGGTTATATCAGCAAAGCTGATGCAAACTGGCCACTGATTAAAGACAAATAATAAATTATTCAACTCCACATCATGAACAAAGTAAATATCATTACTTGGGTGCTCCGCCTCGTTGCAGCCGTCATTATGCTGCAAACCCTTTATTTTAAATTCACGGCACAGGAAGAATCGGTGCAATTATTTACAGC
>JAEUVP010000193.1 GCA_016786805.1 Chitinophagaceae bacterium
ATCATTCGGATACCATTTGGCATATCTTTTCTCCAGAACTTGGGCACCTTCACCAGTGGATTAGGTCCATTACCCGGAATTTTACTGCGGTCAAAATTGTCTTTCGCTTTTGCATATTTCAAACCGGTATAGCCATAATCAGGTGCAGTATATTTAGTCGAGTCGATCTTGTAATTATCTGTTTTAGCGATCAGGGCTTCCTGCCCTTTGGGTAACACACTAAGGCGAACAGCATATTTGCCTTTGATATATTGATTATATACCCTCATTACATCTTCTTTGGTAACGGACTGGTACATTTTGATCAGGTCTGCTACTTTATTGGGATTGCCCGTGAAAGTCTGGAAAGCTGCTAACTGGGATACTTTGCCAGCTACACTCTGCAAGCCATTGATCAGTTGTGATTCAATGCCACCTTTAAATTTGGCCACATCATCATCAGTAACACCTCTTGCTTCAAATGAATCCAGCGCATTGCGGAACAGGCTGTCCATTTGAGCTAATGATTTACCGGGACCGGGTACCAACTGGAACATAAACTCCCCGGCTAATTCAGATAACTGGCTGCTGCCACTTGCCTGCAGGGCTAATTGTTTTTTCGTCAATTGCTGGAATAACACAGAGTTTCTTCCCTGGCCAATAACCTGTGCCAGGCAAGCTAACGCTCCCATATCGGGGTGATAGTTAGGAACAGTTGGATAAACCACCATCAATAAAGGAAGTTTTGCATAGTTGTCTGTATAGGAAACATAGCGGTCAGCTTCCAGTACAGCAGGAGGGACAACAACAGGACTCACTTCCGGCCCACGGGGAATTACACCAAAATATTTTTCTGCGAGCTTTATCACTTCCGCAGGTTTCACATCACCACCTACTGTTAATGTCGCATTATTAGGGCCATACCAGCGTAGAAAGAAATTCTTCAGGTCGTTCACATCCACCCGGTTCAGGTCTTCCACATACCCGATCGTCAACCAGGAATAAGGATGACCGTAAGGATATAAATTCCTGGAAGCGGTTTCAAATGAAAGACCATAAGGACGGTTATCATAATTCTGTCCTCTTTCATTTTTTACAGTTGAACGTTGTATCTCAAATTTCTTTTGTGTTACCGCATCCAGCAGGAAACCCATACGATCGGCTTCCAGCCACAGCATTTTTTCTAATTGATTGCTGGGAACTGTTTCATAGTAGTTGGTACGGTCACGATTGGTAGAACCGTTCAGTGTACCACCGGCATCCGAAACAATTTTAAAATGTTGTTCATCGGCCACGTTATCACTTCCCTGGAACATCATATGCTCAAAGAAGTGGGCAAAACCGGATTTACCGATCTCTTCCCGGGCAGAACCAACGTGGTATGTTACATCCACATGCACTACGGGATCACTATGGTCTTCATGGATAACCAGTGTCAGCCCGTTGGGCAAAACATATTTTTCGTAAGGGATAACGATCTCAGTGCCCTTGCGGGTCACTTTCTCAACCAGCTTTGTCTGGGCGCCGGCAATAAAAGTTGCCAGGACGGCACAGAACAATAAAAGTCGCTTTTTCATATCTCATTAATTTTTTAGAAGGGACGACAAGTTAACAAAAACAGTCGTTCGTCCCTTGCCATTTATCAATTTGTGAGGGGCTTTATACCTTCCAGTTGGCTTTTCAGTAAAATTTGCCTTTTATAAAGGGATTTTTTCAATCTGTTGCCGGTTAATTTACAAAAGCCACCCTTTTTTCACCGTTCAGCTATGTTGCTACGGTAATGGAAACTATATTTGCGACCATTTAAAGCTAACTATGAAAAAATACAGTACATTTTTCCTGGCAGTTATTCTCTGCTTTAACAGCCTTGCCCAGTTTACTTCCGGTAACCTGGTTGTGGTTCGGGTGGGTGACGGAACTCCACTCAATGGCGGAGCAGCCGCCCGTTGTTTCCTGGATGAATATTCCCCCACCGGGATTTTTGTGCAAACGGTTGCCATGCCGGTAACAACGGTTGGAAGCAACAGGCAGTTTATGATTAATAACAGTTCTTCATTTGAAGGACTCATTACACAATCTGGTGATGGCCGCTACCTGATGCTGATGGGATATGATGTTGCGGAAGGGTCCACACCGGTTACTTCACTTACATCAGGGATAGCTCCAAGGATAGTGGCCAGGGTTGATAAAAATGAAACGATCAGCACCAATACAGTAGTTGCTGATGGTTACAGCGGGGAAAGCCCTTCCAGTGCCGTTAGCCCTAACGGAACGGATATCTGGGTATCTGGTTCCAGTTTCAATGGGAATGGCGGTGTCCGGTATATAACTTTCGGAGGCACATCTTCTGTTGCCCTGAGCCCGGGTACCTATGGCAGGCAGGTTAACATTTTCAATAACCAGTTGTATGTTTCTTCTGGTGTACTAAGTTCTTTTTTGGTGGGAACTGTTGGAACAGGAACACCTGTTACTTCTCCGCAAACAATTACAAATCTTCCGGGTCTTTCCTTTAATAACGCCACACCGTTATGTTTTTTTATGGCAGACCTGAATGCAGGCATTGCGGGTCCCGATGTATTGTATGTGGCAGACCAGGGATTATTCAACGGGGCCGAAGCAAATACCATCACGAAATACTCATTAGTAGGAACCAGCTGGGTGAAGAATAACAGTGTGACACTGACCGATGCAATAGGATTAACAGCCAGTGTAAATGGAAACACAGTTACATTGTTTGCCACAAACAGCACAAACCTCTATACACTGGCGGATGCCACCGGTTATAATGCAAATATGACCGCAACCCTGACTTCGCTGGCAACTGCTGCGACTAACACTAAATTCAAAGGAGTTGCTTTTGCACCCACCAATATCACAACACCGGTTACTGCCATCACAAAGAATGAGAAGATAAGTATAAAAAAAGTATGGCAGCAAAGTGATAATGAAACGATCGTTGAATGGAATGCAGAAAAATCGCTGCAGGTGAGTATACTGGTTACGGATATGAACGGTAAAAAATTGCAACAGCTGTCAGTAAGGTCAGTTGCCGGTTTGAACAGAACAGTGCTTAATTCCACTGCTTTCACTAATGGTTCTTATGTGGTAAGCATTCTGTCCGGAAAGGATAAAGCAGCAGAAAAATTCATTAAGCAATAACTTTATTAAATAAAAAAACCCGGGGAGATCCGGGTTTTTTTATCAGGCGAATTTTCATAATTCATTTATAGTGTATCCATTCTTACAGGCTTTGCGGTATCCGCTGCAGGCGCAACAGTCTTAATTGTATCTGTGATTAGGTGGTGCTTCCTGATAGCCGGGTAGGCCGATACCAGCGATAGTTCATAATCATCCCTGTTTTTCAACTTTTGAATAAAAGTTCTGAGTTGTAAAGAATCTCCTGAGCTATGATAGACCTGGTCATGCGCCAGCAATACAAGATTATTCGGATACCGCATTCTCTTTTGAGCGAATGCACTATCGATCATGGTGAGCATTTCATCGGCTGTGTTTTGTACCTGGAAAGTTTTGGGATCGTAACGCCATTCCAGGTCCCAGCCCATCACTATGAAACCTGCTTTTTGTAACGAGTCCATCGCCAGTTTACTTTTTTTGATATCCGTGTATTGAAGACTGTCTATCCGCCAGCTGTTGCGACCCGGAGCTCTTACAATAATGGTTGCGGGTAATAAGATCTCTCTGGTTTTTTCCATATCCTTCACCACAGTTTCCGGCAGCTCATAAAAATGATCATAACGGTTATGAGCATGGGTATAGCTGTGGTTACAGATCTCAATATTTTCAGCAGTGATCAACCTGTTCCAGTCACGACGCTGGCCATGGCTGGCAAAAACATGTTCTCCGACTATGAAGAAAGTAGCCGGTATATTTTCTTCCTGCACAATGTCCAGCACATTCTTCGTCCCCTTATTAGGGCCATCGTCAAAAGTGAGGTAGATCTTTTTCTTTGCCCGGGCCTTTTTTTTCTTAGCAATCGCTAATGGCTTTTTTTCATCTGTAATATGCCCGGTATCTGACCGCAGGAGGGCTTGTTCTTTTCCTGTTTTTTTACCCGAATAAGTACAGGCCAACAGCGATAAAAAAAGAATAAGTGCAAAAGTGGGTTTGAAAAAATCAGCAGCAGGCTCTGCTTCGTCGGGGGTGGAGGGAGTTTCCATGTGTTGTAGTGGTTATTAATATTGACTGTGAATATATACAGCAGCAGGGCCAGCCTGCAAATCCGGCTGGTTAAAAAAAGGTGAAAGCCTTGTAGCTAAATCTGCAGGAAAGAAGTGAAAAAAGTCAGGCCAGAACCTGATAAATCCCTGAAAATGGACAGGAAAACTGTCTTAAATTCGCAAAACAAATTTTTACAATGGCCCGTAAGCAGGAAGTACTTAACGATGTTGTCATCAAATTTGCCGGGGATAGCGGCGATGGAATGCAATTAACAGGAACACAGTTTACCAATAACACAGCTTTATTAGGTATTGATCTTTCCACCTTCCCGGATTTCCCGGCGGAGATCAGGGCTCCCCAGGGTACTATACCCGGTGTGAGTGGTTTCCAGTTACGTTTCTCAAGCGACAGGGTATTTACACCCGGTGATGCCTGTGATGTACTGGTGGCGATGAATGCTGCCGCTTTGAAAACAAACCTTACCGCGTTGAAAAAGGGCGGAAAGATCATTGTGAATACAGATGGTTTTGATGGAAAAAACCTTCGCCTGGCCAATTATCCGGAAGGAGAAAATCCATTAGAGAATGGTAGCCTGGAGAATTATGATGTTATCAAAATGGATGTGACGAAGATGACCCGTGAGTCGCTGAAGGATTTTACCATGGGAATGAAAGAAAAGGACAGGGCCAAGAACATGTTTGTGCTCGGCTTCCTGTACTGGATGTATAACCGGGATATGGAGAATACCATCACCTTTCTGAAAGAAAAATTTGGTAAAAAGCCGGACATCTTTGACAGTAACGTGAAAGTATTGCAGGCAGGTTATAATTATGGTGATACCACGGAAACCTTCACCACTACATACCGGGTAGAGAAAGCAAAAATGCAGGCTGGCAGCTACCGCTCTGTTATGGGCAACCAGGCCGCTGCTTTAGGATTGATCGCTGCTTCGCAAAAAAGCGGGTTGCCATTATTCCTTGGTACATACCCGATCACACCTGCTTCAGATATTTTGCATGAATTAAGTAAGTATAAAAATTTTGGCATCCGTACCTTCCAGGCAGAGGACGAGATAGCTGCTATTTCTTCTGCTATTGGGGCAGCTTACGGCGGTTCATTGGGCGTTACCACATCAAGTGGTCCCGGTATTGCATTAAAAGGAGAAGCCATGGGCCTGGCCGTGATGCTGGAAATACCGTTGATCATTGTGAATATACAGCGGGGAGGGCCCTCTACAGGCTTACCTACAAAAACAGAGCAATCAGACCTGATGCAGGCTTATTATGGAAGGAATGGTGAGTGCCCGATGCCAATCGTTTCCGCATCCACCCCTGCGGATTGTTTTGATGCCATATATGAAGCCGTAAGAATTTCTGTGCAACATATGACACCGGTTATGTTCTTGAGCGATGGATATATTGCTAACGGTGCTGAACCCTGGCGTTATCCAACTTCCGATCAGCTGGCACCAATTCCAGTTAAATTCAAAACGGAACTGGGGCATGGCGAAGAAAAATACCTGCCTTACCTGCGGGATGAAAAACTGGCAAGGCCCTGGGCCTTACCCGGAACACCCGGCCTGGAGCATCGTATCGGTGGTTTGGAAAAACAAAACATCACCGGGAACGTAAACTATGAACCGGAAAACCACCAGCTGATGGTGAAGATTCGTCAGGAAAAAGTAGATAAGATCGCCGACTATATCCCGGAACAAAAATTAGACAGTGGCCCTGATAAAGGAAAGATATTAGTACTGGGTTGGGGGTCTACCTACGGTGCTATTAAATCGGCGGTGGCAGAAATGCAGGCCAAGGGTCATGCTATCAGTCATGCACACCTGCGTTATGTTCGCCCTTTCCCTAAAAACCTGGGGGATATCATTAAAAGCTTTGATAAAGTGCTGATACCCGAGATCAATAATGGCCAGCTCATCAAGATCATTCGTGATCAATACCTGGTAGATGCAAAAGGGTATAATAAGATCATGGGTGTGCCGATCACAAAAACAGAACTGGTGATCAAGCTGGAAGAGCTGATCAACAGCTAATGTCTTAACCAGTCGTTAAATAAATTAAATCCACCTGTTTGTATGGGTGGATTTTTTATTTTCATGTCCCGGGTTTCTATCTTTTATTTTAAATCAGCGAGTATGAGAAAGATAATTTTATTGGTATTGGTTTTTCAACTGGCCTTCTTGTCTAGCATATGTGCACAGGAGAATACAATTCAAAAAGAAAAATGGCATTGGGGTGATCCGCTGAAGCAGGATACAAGTGCTGGTTATGTGCAGGCGGTGAAAGTAGATAATGTGATATATATATCGGGTGCTGTGGCAAGGGATGTAACACCGGAAGGTATCACCAGCGTTTACAAAGCGTTAGAAAGATCATTGAAGAGTTTCGGGGCCACTTTTCAAAATGTAGTAAAAGAAAACCTGTACACTACGGATATGGAAGCCATGAAAAAATACAATGACAGTCGTAAAGTATTTTACAAAGGCGATTTCCCTGCAGCTACCTGGATGCAGGTGGCCAGGTTATATATGCATGATGCAAGGCTGGAAGTGGAGCTGGTAGCTCATCTCCCCAGGTAACATGTTTTTTTATGCTGTGATTATTCAGGGTGTGATAGGTGCATTTACCACCGAGCTGCTAACTACAAATACTTCATATAATATCATGGCGCCATAGAGTAGCATGCTGATAACAAGCCCATACATAAAGATGTTATACGACATACGGAGCCAGCGGTATTTTTTGGCCAGCACCACACCCAGGAAGTAAAGATCCTTTACCATACTGCTATATAAATAGTCACGGTCGGCCAGCAGTTCTTTCATGGCCCAGTCATAGTCGGGCAGGCTCATGTTATGAAAATTGCCAAAGAATAAAAGATTTGTTTTTTTACTTTGAATATCTTCTTTGGTAAAGGTTCCCTCTGATACGTTCGGGCGGGTAGCTTTTACTGCAAAAACGATGGTGGCTACGCAAACCAATATCAGTGATGTTGTAGGAATAATAAGGTTCCTGTTTTCATCCAGGTGGCGTATCAACACAGAAATAACAACGGAGAGAATGATCGAATTTACAGAGATCATGATATTCGCCTTGCTGTCGGCCATCTGGCTGAGGGTATTGTGATTGTTAGCCATGATACGGAACACCGTATTGATCCCTCTTTCTGTCTGTGTATTGTTTTTTTCTTTTTTCTTTTTTTCCTCCGCTTCTTTTGTTGCTTCGTCGGGGAACACGGTCAGTAAGGCATCCTGTTTATCTTTTTTACTTTTCTTTTTGCCGTTGTCCTGGGTCTTAGGATCATCCACCCGGTTCCTGATTGCATCAATATGTTGTTCTTTTACCGGCTGCAGTTTCCTTCTTCCGTAATCGGTCAGGTATTTATGGTTCTCCATAAAAGAAATATTCATCTTTCTCCATTTCTTTTTGGAAATCTCTTCGCCGGAAACTTCTGAAAGTTCCTGTCTTAATTCTTCGTTTAATACTTTAAAGTCATCCGTGCCAAGGTGAAAAAGATCGGCATCACAGAGAATTTGTTCAATAAGTGTAACTGGCGACTGTGGCATTTTGGTTGCCTCAATGCAACGGGTCACCTTTTCGATAAAGGTGGCTGCAGCTTGATGGGTCGTTAAGAATTCTGTTGCTATTTGTGCACTGACAGCTTCATGCCCTTTCCCCTGGCCTGCAGAAAAACCGGTGTCATGAAACCAGGCGGCCACGGTTACAGCCTGCCGGTCGTCAGGTTGCAGCTGGTAATAATCTGCCATTTCTTCAACCGCCCTTACTACCTGCCGGGTATGATCAAGGTTGTGATACCTGAAGCTTTTGCTAACTTTAGTTTGAAAAATATCAGTAACCAGTTCCCTTGCAGCGGCAATAAGGTCCGTTTGCACTTCAGTCATACTTAAAAGTTTGAACATGATAAATTTAAATAAAAACACTAAGAATGTGGAAGTTAAAATGAAAACCCTGCTCTTATGGATGCTTTTTTCTTTTTTTCTTGTCAGCCTTGCGGGTTGCGAGTCTAAACGAATAACTTATACCCCAACCGGCTACAATATTACCGAGCCAGAAACCTATGAATTAGGCGCAAAACTCAATGAGATATCGGGTATTTGCTGGGTTAATGATACGGTGATGCTGGCCAACAATGATGAATCAGGTAAAATATTTGCTATCAACCTGGCTGATATGAAAGATTTTGAATACCGGAATGTGAAGTTTGGCAGCAAAGATGATTATGAAGATATCGTAAAAGTGGATTCGTCTATTTATATCCTTATCAGCACCGGACAGATCATGAAAATAACGAACTACAAATCCAGGGATAGTGTGCAGGCAGAACTGGTAGCCAACCTGGAAGGAAAGGAAAATGAATTTGAATCCCTGTATTATGACAAAAGCGAAAACTCGCTGGTCATGCTATGCAAGAACTGTCATAAAGAAAAAGATAAGATAAGATCCGCCTACCGGTTTGATCTCAGTACGAATACGCTTATTGATACACCTTATTACCAGATTGATATGGACGAAATAAGGAAAAAGCTGGATGACAGCCGCCAGGAATTTCGTCCCTCAGCTGCCGCAGTAAACCCGGTAGATAATAAAGTATATATTGTTTCATCTGTCGGTAAACTTATGGTGGTCATTAATAAAAAAGGGAAAGTGGAGCAGGCGTTTGGGATATCAGGCATCATGTTTCCCCAGCCAGAAGGAATCAGCTTCGCTGATAATGGAGATATGTATATTTCCAATGAAGTGGCTACGGAGCCAAGGGCTACGCTTTTGAAATTCCGGTATACAAAGCCACACTGATCAGGAAGGAAGATCGGATAACATTTGTCTCGCAAATCTTTTTTGCTCTATTTTATCAATAGCCAGCAGCGCAAGTAATAACCAACCAAAGCCTATGGCAAAGCCTGCTATCACATCACTGGCATAGTGTACCCGCAAATAGATACGGCTGATACCGATCAGGATGATCAGTGCTGCCAGTAGCACAATAATGCTAATACGAAGCCAGCTTTGCCTGACTTCTTTCCATACAATATAAATAAGGAGTCCGTAAAAAGTAACACTCATAAACGCATGGCCGCTGGGAAAACTGAAGCCGCTTACTTTTTCAAGTAAAGGGATTTCAGGCCTGGGCCGCTGAAAAATAAATTTCAGTAGAAACATGATTGTTAAGCTTGTCAGGGCTAAAGCAGAAATACGGATGGATAAGCGTTTGTTCTTCCTGATAAACAGATAGAAGCCTAATACTGCAAAATTGGCGGGTAGCAGAAAAGTGTGTTTGCCCAGGAAGGAAATAAAGAGCATCATGGATGTTCGACTTGTTGTTATATGCCCGGAAAAATAGCTGAATACATTTTCATCAAACGAAGTGGTCTTTTTTACAAAGACCAGGTTAACGGCGTATAAAAAAATGAAGATGGAAACGGATAACAAAAAAAGGGTGATAATAAATTCAGTAGAGAATAAAGTGAGCCATTTTGACCACCGGCCCTCTTTTTTAGTATCTTCTCCTTTTTGCATCATTGGCAATAGTAGTAAAAGCTCAGATCTTCAGGGCAAATAATTCGATATCGGCATTTTTACCTTTCAGGTCAACAGTGCCTATACTCTCCGTTTGCCAATTTTTCATGGCAAGAAGTTCACTCATTTCACCGGAGAGTAAGAATTTTTGATTGAGATCGGTACAGGCACTCCGTATCCTCGATGCAGTATTAATCGTATCACCGCTCATGACCAGCTCTTTTTTCGAAATACCCACCTGTCCCACCATAATGTTGCCGGTATGGACACCCGCTTTGTATTCCGGTACTATGTCGTACCTGGTTTTAAATATTTCAGTATTACTATTAAGGATCTTCCTGGATTCGATCAATGACTGAACGGCTTTTCGGGCATTTTTCCGGTTGCTTGGCCACCAGGCTACAATTTCATCACCCACATATTGGTAAATATGTCCATCATGTTCCATAATACCTGCGGAGATACAAAAAATAAAATCACGGATGAACTCAAAGTATTCTTTATGTCCCAGTTTTTCAGCGATAGGGGTCGAATTGCTCAGATCAATAAACAGGATGATCCTTTGTTCTTCCCGGGGCTGCAGGTATCTGCCGAGCATGATATCCAGGAAAACACCCCTTGAATATTTCTCATTGATCTCCAGTGCCAGAAAAGTAATGAGGAAGAAGATGACCCACTCCACCATTTTAGGAAGAAGCCATTCGATGCGGGAGGTGTTTGCTGCAAAATTCCGGGCTGCAATTATGAATGATCTGTTGTGAATCAATATTTCGTAGCTCAGGTAAATGAAAAGATTCATGATGATAGCTATAATAACCAGCAATATGGTTTTTACAACCAGGTTAACCCAGAGAGGGGCATGTTTTAAAAATTTCCGGAGTACGGATACGAGGATGAAACCGATCACAAGACTTACCAGTAATACATTTACTTCACGCAGCAGGATAGCTTCAGCTGTATTAATAGAGGAATCGGAATATTTTCCCGGTAGTACATTGGAATACTTACGGATGAGGAAGAGGAAAAAATCGGCCGCTGTCCAGAAAAATGCAATCAGGATAATCATCTTTAGTTCCTGCTTTCTGACCACAGAACCACGTGGCAATATGAGTTTGGATCGTTTCAACTCTTTTATACATTCAGGATAACTAAGATTGGGTTTAGAAGCTGATATTGAACCTGGATCCGATACTGAAATTGAAGATCTTTTCCTGTTTTGAGAATCCTGCAGAAGCAGATATCATTATCATATTAAAGGGAATAAAATAAAAGCCTCCTCCAACAGCTGTGTGCCATAGTCCTGATGATTCAGTTTTCAGCCATACTCTCCCTACATCATAAAAACCGGTCAACCCAAAAGATCCCGGCAATAAGTATGATTTTACTTCAAACAGTTTTACACGGAGTTCAAAACTGCCATAGGCAGAGGATTGACCCAGGTAACGATTCCTGCGGAAACCATGCAAGTTATTAGTGCCTATTTGCGCAGCCTGGAAGAATTCAAAAGACCTATTGAATAATTTACTTCCCCCCATACTTATTACGGCAACAACTTTCGCAGGATCTCTCAGGCTTGCGTAGATCGTCATATCAGAACTGATCTTCGAATAGTTATCACTGCTCTTTGTAATACCTGCAGCTGTAACCAGTTCATTGTGCCATAATACACCACGGGTGGGGAATATCAGGTTATTCCTGTTATCAAAATGCATGACAAGTTTACCACCGATATATGTTTTCTTTGAAAATATATCAGCGGAATCAAGCCCCCCGAAACCAGGAGATCCCAGTATCCGGCTGCTGTTTTTTTCATATTTATTCCAATAATGTAGCAGGTAAGGGCCTGCCATGATCTGTAATCGTTCGAAAAGCCTTTTACGTAATAAAGCTTCTCCTTCTATCGTACTGAACCGGTTCCTGTAAAAACCATAATCGGGCGAAGAAGGGATTTTGGTCCTATTGCCAAGACCGAAGAAATTAGTTACCTGCGGAAATGCAAACGTTGCCTTTAAAACAAGATCAGTTTTCCGGGTTATATGATTAAACTCTCCGTCATAATTAAAACGGTAGGCGCCCCGGCTCAGTGAATACAACGCAGCAAATTTTTGTTCTGTCGAATAAGGTTCATTCCGGAATCCATGTGTTCGTCGGGTAAATCCCGCACCGGCAAACAACCCGTCATCTGAGTTCACGCCAAGCTCTATTTGCGGGAAACGGGTTTTATTGTACTTGTATTCAGGAATAGTGAAGGAATTGACAGGCGGATCATTGGAGAAACGTTTTTTGGTTTTGCTGGAGTGCTGAATATAATTGCCTTCCACATTCATATCATACAGCAGGTTACGGACCTGTCCCCTGATATTGAAGGTATCATTCCCTTTACCGCCAATGATACGGATCTTGATCTTGGAACTGGCACTCTCATCAATCTCAAAAAGATCATCGTCATTCAGGCCATATAAACGGATCTCATAAGTATGAGATGGTTCAAATATCCTGTTATACATGATAAAGCTGGTATCATTTCCTTTCTCCCGGGCATAAACCCGAACCTGCAGGCCGTTACCGGCATTACTTACTTTGAAATATTCTTTCTGGTTGCTGCCCACCACATTTACGGTACGGGAAACGAAATGATAATATTGCATACCGGCTTTTGCCAGGTTGTTCCTGCGTTCTTTTAGTTTATTGATCATTGACTCACCGTCAATCGCATAGATTTCCGGCGGTAATCTTTGGATCGCTCCAGTAAGAACGCTGTCATTTAATGTCTCCTGGAATTCATGGATCGTCTTTTCCCATTCAAAAGCATCAAGGCCGGTCAGGAATAAACGGTCAAAATCTTTTGCAGAATAACCCAGCCAATTCACCTCGCGGATATCTTTTCTGAATCCTCTTAAAAAAGGCATCAGGTTGCGGCTGGCAAATTGGAGTAACATGCCATCAGAGTTAAAATAAGCCTGGTCCCTGTCTCTCGGGATAGGGTAATACAATTTGCCTTTGCCTGTATCATTAGTAGCCCATCTCCATTGGTCAAAATGCCGGTCGAAATCACCGATCATGATATCGAGCAACCTGGCTCTTAACACAGCATGCTGATCGGCCCGGTGATCGTTCTCTTCGATCAGTTTGTCAAATACCTTCGCAGTACTTTTTGTTTCTGATCCGTCTGTAGAGGCATCTCTTTCTTCGAGCATACAAACTGTATTGGCAAACAGGGGCTGGTAAAATCCGAAAGCCGGATCATCAGGAATAAAGAAAAGTTGCGGATGTGGCACCACCACATTCAAAGGGCCGGCAAGGCCGGGAATAGTTAATGCTCCATACGGGTGGGAGGCAGAGTTAAGGTCCTGTACCAGATCCTGCGCAAAAGTACCCCTGAAATTTTCAGGTAATGCTTTAGTGGGATTTTTATCAACAGCTCTCAGCACCCATTCTTTTCCATTCTTATCTTTTAAGCGTAATGATTTTGTTTGCTTACCGCCGCCAAAACTTAAAATGGTAAGACCACCCTTTTCTTTTTTGATATTAAACACTTTCATATTTACCGGTGCAGACCACTCCGCCCGGTAGTTCTGACCCATTACTGATCGTTTCAATCCTTTTACTAAGGGATATTTCTCACTGGCGGATATGCTTATTGAATCCTTGTATTTGGCAAAGGGGTCATTGATTACTCTTACCGTGGAATCTATCTTTTCTACCGGGATCTTAGAAAAATTAAGCATTGTTCCTTCAAAAGCATGACGGACAGAATCTGTTACGGTATAAAACGAAATAGTAACATTCTTATTAACCGACACTTCCATGACTGCAAAGCCGGTGGATTCTGATGCATAAGGGCTTTTTTTGCTTTTTGATACACGGTTAGTTTTGCAACCACCTCCGCTTACTATATATTGAAGACTACTGTCTTTGATCCATTGCAGGCCATGGTCATGACCGGCCAGGAAGACGAGGTTGGGATGTGACTTTACAGCACCTTTAACCTGGTTGATCATATTTGCATACGTAGGATGACTGAGATCCTGTGGAGTTCCAAAAACGCCTCTGGCAATCGGGTAAATAGAACCAAGAACAGGCAGCGGGATATATAGATTTTTCCGGATATCAGTAAGAGGGAAAATATGCTGTTTCAGGGGATAAAAGCCACCATGGACACTGTTGCTTTTAAATGGATGGTGGCAGGCGATCAATACCAGTTTTTTTGAGTTGCGGTTCACGATGTCCTGGATCTGGGTGACCAGTTCATCAGCCGTCTTACACTGGCAGTCTGATTCAATACCGGGTTTATCATATGGTTGCAGCCACCACTGGCTGTCAAATATGATCAGGGTTACATCATTACCCAGGCTGACTTCAACCGGGCCGGGGCAACCATCTTCGGGGTAATATTTTACATTCGGTTTACCAGAGAAGTCAACATACAGTTGTTGCCGGATAACTGACTCGTAACCACCCCGGCTGCCGTTATCCCAATCATGATTTCCCGGGATCATATAGACTTTTGCTGGAGTGTTATCGGCTACAGATAACTGTGAATCCAGCACCGCTCTTGCCGCAGTATAACCAGACGATTGGTCATCCGGAAGCCCGGAAGTATATAAATTGTCTCCTAAGAACAGTATGGTGGTCTTTTTATCAAGTGTAATGGTTTTCCTGACAGCATCCACAACAGGATGCCTCCCATTGGTCAGTGCCCCAGCATCACCGATCAGTACGATCCGCTGTAAGATGGTATCTTTTTGTGCTTGCAAAGAATGGAGGACACCAAAAAATAAAAGAATAAGCCCTGTAATTTTTTTCATCGTCTTTCAATACGTTACTCGTAGTTTAAACCTATTTTGGTATTCTCAATGCAGAGGTGGGATCGATATTATAAGTAAGTTAGTAAATCTTCAGGCAATGCAGCTACCTTGTTTCAAAAATTGCCGGATGAAAGAAATTACCCTCCGTAAGCTTGTGTAAGGAAAACAGGAGGTTCAGAAAAAGTTGTACCTTGATTTAACGGACAACCAACCTCACCAACTTAACAAATTAAACCTGCAACCATGAAACTGCTTCGACTGCTCGTTGCATCGCTTATTATTCCTGCGCTGGATTGTGATGCACAGGTACAACAAGATTCTGCAGTAGCTGCAGGATCAACAGCCTTCAAAATAAATGGGTCCAAAAAATTCTGGATGGGAGCTAATTACCGGCAGGAATGGAAGACACCCGTTAAAGCACCTGTTATTCATATTGGCACCGAGTATGGCGGGTTAATACCTGTTAAGCGGGGTGGTGGTAAACAAACAAAGTCTTTACGGCTGGAAGATGGCAGCGGCAAACAATATACACTCCGGTCTATCCAGAAATTCATTACCAGTAAAACATTGCCCGGTGACTTGCAAAGCGAAGCGGCTGCCGACCTGGTAGCCGATGGTGTATCTGCTTCATATCCTTATTCAGCCTTATCTGTAGGTACACTGGCTGATGCAGCAGGTATTCCTCATAACAATGCAAAGCTGGTGTACATACCTGATGACCCGAAACTGGGAGAGTACCGGGCTGATTTTGCCAATATGCTGGCTTTATATGAACAACGGCTGCCTGATTCTGTCAGTAAAGGGTTTGATACCAACGAGGTGGCCGATAAATTGAAAGATGATAATGATAATGATATTGATCAGCATGCTTTGTTGAAGGTCCGGATACTGGATATGTTTATCATGGATTTTGACCGGCATGAAGACCAGTGGATATGGGGTGCATGGGATAATGGGAAGGGCAAGACTTTTTTCCCGGTGGCCAAAGACCGTGACCAGGCTTTTTATATCAACCAGGGGTTGTTGCCGGGAGTGGTAAAATGGCCGTGGCTGGTGCCCCAACTGGAAGGGCTGAAGCCGAAAATGAAAAATGTGAACCGGTTTAATTTTGCGGCCCGTAATGTGGATCGTTTCTTCCTGAACCAGCTGAATGAAGCCGACTGGAAACAAGCAACAGAAAATTTTGTAACGAAGATGACCGATGCGGTGATTGAAAAGGCACTGGACCAGCAACCCCCGGAGATACGATTTGTTTCTGCTGATAAAATAAAAACCCTACTGAAAGAAAGACGTAAGTACCTGCTTGCTGAGACCATGCAGTATTACAGATTTCTTGCACAAATCGTGGATATAACCGGAAGCGATAAGAAGGAATTGCTTGCTATTACCCGTAATAGTGATGGTTCTGTTTTAGTACAGGTGTATAAGATCACCAAAGAAGGGCAGCAGTCAACTAAAATGTATGAACGAAAATTTGATCCCGGGGAAACAAAGGAACTGCGATTGTATTCATTTGGGGGGGATGATAAATTTATTATTCATGGTGATAATGATAAGATAAAGATCCGGATGATTGGCGGTGACGGGCAGGATGTTTTTGAAAACACAGGTTCAGGTAAAGGAAGTATTGTATATGATATGAAATCAGGTAAGAATACATTGACCGGCAGCTTCCGTAATAAAATGGCCAATGATACCATCGTGAATAGTTACCAGCGCATCTATTACAAGTATAACCAGGCCATTCCATTTGTATCAGTGGGTTATAACCAGGACGATGGCGTATTTCTCGGTGCCTCACTAAAACTGATCAGGCATGGATTCAGGAAAGCACCGTATAAAACCATGCACCAGTTCAGCATCAACCATGCCCTGGCCACCAGTGCTTTTAACTTTCGCTGGTATTCGGAATATATTGATGCGCTTGGAAGGAATAATGACCTGCTGACTGATATTGATATTAAAGCACCGGACAACACGACCAATTTTTTTGGCTATGGCACCAACACTTTTTACGATAAATCACAACCCGGAAGATTTCGCTACTACCGGGCCCGTTACCAGGTGGGGGATGTGTCAGTACTAATGCGAACAAAAATATCGGAGAAAGTAACTTTTTCATTAGGCCCTACTTTCCAGTTTTATGGCTTTGATACGGACGATAACAATAACCGGTATATCCTGCTTACGGGATTAAATGGACTTGACCCGAATACCTTATTTGAAAAGCAGTCCTATATTGGAGGAAGATTTTCACTGGCAGTGGATACAAGAGATAATAAAGTGATGCCGCAAAAAGGAATCAGTTTCATGATCGGGGCGAGACATTTATCTGGATTGAATGATGTTAGTTATACTGTAACACAAGTAAATTCAGAACTAACCTTTCACCTCAGTCTATCTCCTAACAGGCTTGTATTTAGCAATCGCACAGGTGTTGGTCACAATTTTGGCGACTTTGAGTTTTACCAGGCTCAGTACCTCGGCAGTGAAGATAATTTACGGGGGTATCGGAAATTCCGGTTTGCAGGCCGTTCCAAATTATTTAATAATACAGAACTGCGTTGGCGGCTGGCCAATCTTAAAACCTATTTATTCCCTGCTTCATTTGGGATATTGGCATTTGCGGATGCCGGCCGAATCTGGGCGGATAATAATACCAGTAATAAATGGGTGAGTGGGTATGGAGCTGGTTTTTGGTTTTCGCCGTTGAAACGTATTGTGCTTACGCTAAGCTATGCAACTTCACCGGAAGACAAATTATTATTGATAGGTTTTGGGTGGAAATTTTGATAATGACATGTATGGTATTAAAAAACCCGGTCAAATGACCGGGTTTTTCTATAATTGCTTCAAAGCAAATGTATCGTTCTTATTTTTTCATCACCATCTTGGTTAACACTTTATCATTATTCCTGACCTGCAGAATATAGATACCGGCAGCAAGGCTTTCAGTCTGATCCATACTTAGGCTGTTAGTGCCTGCTTTAACAAGCATACTCTTTTTCTTCAGCGTCCTTCCGGAAAGATCGGTGATCAGTACATCCACTTTTGTATCGGCCGGTGAATAAACATCAAACAGCAACTCACTTGCAAAAGGGTTAATGACTGTACCCAGGGCAAACTCCTGCTGATCTTTATTCAGGCTGATGATGCGGGAATATTTTGCATGTGTGGCGGTGATCATTTTGATCCTGTACCAGGCTTTATCAGCAAGTACAGCAGGATCTGTAAATGAATAACTGTTGATATCAGCTGATGGGTTATTTTTCCCGTTTACCGTTGCTATTTGTATAAAATCTGTTCCATTATTACTTTTTTCAACGGCGAAACTTACCGGCTCATTTTCTCTTGAGGTAGTCCAGCTGATCTTTGCTTTACTGCTAACGATCTGGCCGGAAGCAGATAACAAATCAATATCAAGCAACGGTCCGCAATCTGTCAGTACATCCAGGTTGATGGTAACCGGATCAGAAGACTGGCAGTTCGCATCAGTAAGATTTGCCGCGGTAGTACCTACCACCACCCTATAGCGGTCTCCATCGTTGGCAGCCGTTGTAAATGCCGGTGGTATGGTATAGGATAAAACATAGGTATAGGCTAAGCCATTCCATACCGGTGTTGTGGAACCGCTGGTACCGCCTATATCAACCCAGGTGACGCCCCCGTCAGTACTGCGTTGCCATTTATAATAACTGTAGTTATTAAAGTAAGAACTGACCGTATCTGTAATAATGATGGAGTTGCCTTCGCATATGGATGGGCTGTTGGACGGTGAGTATTGCATATTGGGCAAACAGGTGGCCACCGCAATATCATCCAGTACCCAGTCATTACCACCACCGCCTTGCGAGTTATTACGGATAGAGAAAGTGGCACTGGTTTGTGAAGGCCCTGTTCTGAATACGAAACCTCTCTTTAACCAGCCCAGTGTATCAATATCACCAGTGTTATAATAATCCACATCATTCAGCAGGAAAGCCAGGTTAGGATATACACCCGGATAACCATTAGGAGGAGGTGGAGGAGCTGCCGGCACTGAGTTGGTAAACTGCTGGCCCACTGAATCAATACCACAGGTAGGGCAAATATTCCTGACCCAGGCTGAGAATTCATAATAGGTATTTGGACAAAGGTTAGTAAGGGTTTGACGATATATTTCAGATGCTACGTAATCAGCATTTACCATCAGCATATAACCACCATTGGTATTGCCGGCAGGTGGAGTATTGCCTATTGCGTCATTGGTGCCGGTATGGTCGCCATCAATATACCAGAAGCCATTGAACATCCTGTTGCTGCAACTATAGAGATCGTTTGGTGACAGCCCTGTTCCGCAGTTAGGATTTCTGCGGGCGGTGCGGATAGTTCCACTTTTAGGGCTTATATTCTTTACAAGTGCATAGCGGCCATCTCCCACACCATTGATAGCATTTACTTCATTAATAAATGTATAGCCATTAATCTGTGTGGTAAGATCTGTAGTCCTGTTTAAGGTGGTACCTGAGCCAAAAGTACCGCCAAATTCTGCGGCGTTATTTACACCAATACTGTTAGCACAGAGTGTTAATGGATCACTGATTACAATTTTGAAAGGAGTAGCTGTTAAAGTTACATCAGGTCCACCCAGGGAAGTCTGGTAGATAAAACGACCGGGATTCAATGTAATCGTATCACCCGGAAGACCGGTTACCACCACCCTGAAAGCAGTTGCGAACAGCAACCCGCCACCCCCTCTTGGATTATTGGAGTTAGTCATTCTTCCCACAGCCGAGACCGTTTCAGTAGCAGTATTATCAGGAGGCACTGATGGCCCATAACCACCAAAACCAATATTCATACGGATATTATATTCTCCGACCGGCGGGGATGCTTTATAGGTGGCCGCATCATCGCCTGCTGCCTGGGTATAACTTTTATAGGTTAACCCTTCATTGGTAATTATTTTGATTGGGGCATCTGCCGGTGCCGTGGCTATCGTCGTATTTGTTGGAATATTATCAACATACCTCAATCCGTACATCGTTCCCGAAGTATGGTTAATGGTCATTCTTACTTCCAGTACATCACCGGTTTGCACCACGCCACCCGTTGTTTTACGGGTTACGTTTACATAGCTGTTACCAAAACGAACCGGCAGGCCGGTGGTGGTGGCACAAATATTAAACCTTGCGTTACCATTCGGCAGCGGGGCTGATCTTGAATACAC
>JAEUVP010000067.1 GCA_016786805.1 Chitinophagaceae bacterium
AAACCTCCGTTTTTTACACCGCAAACGTTATAGTTTCAGGGACTTACTTGTTGTTCTTTTGAGGTAGCTTATTTTACTACCAAACGATTGCCACATGTCCTCCTTTAAGATCAAACTATCACTTTTCCTCAATTATTTTGTTTTTGCCATCCTGCTGAACAGCGTTGGCACTGTCATTCTGCAGGTGCAAAATAATTTTGGTATCTCAAAAGGGTCAGCCAGTATTTTAGAAGCCTTCAAAGATCTGAGCATTGCCATAACTTCTTTCCTCGTGGCATCTTATATTGTCAGGATCGGTTATAAAAGGGCTATGCAGATCGCATTGATGCTGGTTACAATGATGTGTTTTATTATGCCTTCTGCCGGAAGTTTCCTGATGACAAAATTATTATTTGCCACCGTTGGTATCAGCTTTGCCCTGATCAAAGTAAGTGTATTTGCAACGCTGGGCATCATCACAAAAGATAAAAAAGAACATTTGAGCCTGATGAGTTTTCTCGAATCATTCTTTATGATCGGGGTACTTGCAGGTTATTTCATTTTTGGAGCTTTTGTTGATAATGACAACCCTCAATCCACTGCATGGTTCAATGTTTATTATATACTGGCAGGTATGTCTTTACTTGCATTTCTATTATTATCCTCCACCAAACTCGATGAATCGTCCGTCAAAAAAGCTGAACTGGCAGAATCAAAAACACTCGGTGACGATTTCCTGGGTATGCTGAAGCTTATTATTCTCCCGTTAGTGATCGTTTTTATTTTCTGTGCCTTCTTTTATGTATTGATCGAGCAAAGCATTATGAGCTGGTTACCTACATTCAATAAAGATGTATTACAATTGTCAACCAGTCTCAGCATCCAGATGGCAAGTATCCTGTCTGCCTCTATTGCATTGGGCAGGTTCCTGGCCGGTTTATTATTAAAAAAGTTTGATTGGTTATTTGTTTTATCAGGTTGCCTCCTGCTGGCTGCTGTACTGGTAATTATTACTGTTCCGCTTACAAAAGATATTTCGGGTTCCCCAGTTACTACACTCAGCGATATCCCCCTCGTAGCTTATGCCTTCCCATTGATCGGTCTGTTCCTGGCACCTGTTTACCCTGCAATTAACTCTGTTATCCTGAGCAATCTTCCTGCACACAAGCATGGCTCAATGTCTGGCCTGATCGTTGTCTTCTCCGCTTTGGGTGGTACAACAGGCTCGATTATTACGGGACATATTTTCGGGGCATATGGAGGGCAAACAGCTTTTTATTTCTCCTTGATCCCGATTGCTGTTCTTATTGTTTTACTTTTTATCTTCAAAAAAATACAACCTAAGTCAGCACCAGCCACTTCCCAACATTAATTTACCGGAAAATGACGCTTACGATGTATCCTCTGTTTGAAGATGTGCAGCTGCAACAGGTATTTCCCGATGGAAAAACATTTGTTGACTGCCTGCCGAAGTATGACCTGGAAATAATCAATGCTGCTTACTTATCCCAAAAAGACGAGACAGGATTTGATCTGAAAGAATTTGTACTGCGGTATTTTGAACTGCCGGTTCCGCATTCCACTCACTATAACAGTGATACCAGTAAAACAGTGGAAGAAAATATTGAAGCACTCTGGCCGGTGCTGACCAGGAACCCTGATAAGGAATCCGGATCACTCATTGCCCTTCCCTATCCTTATATCGTTCCCGGGGGTCGCTTTGGTGAGATCTACTACTGGGACAGCTATTTTACCATGCTGGGTTTAAAAGCCTCCGGTAAAAATGAAATGATCGAAAACATGGTAAAGAATTTTTCTTACCTCATCGATACACTTGGATATATCCCCAATGGCAACCGGCACTATTTCATTGGTCGTTCCCAACCCCCTTTTTATTCACTAATGGTAAGACTGCTGGCTGATATAAAAGGTAATATAATATTAGCTGATTATTTACCACAACTGGAAAAGGAATATAACTTCTGGATGAAAGGGACTGATGAACTGACTGGCAACAAACCATCTGCTCAACATGTTGTCCAAATGAAAAACGGTGATATTATGAATCGCTACTGGGACAACAATGACACTGCCCGTCCCGAATCGTAC
>JAEUVP010000087.1 GCA_016786805.1 Chitinophagaceae bacterium
CATCACTCAATCACCCAAACTCAACACAATGAAAAAAATCTTTTTGTTTCCTTCCTGTCTTATAGCAGGCATGCTGGTCATTTGCAGTTGCAACCACGTTGAGCAATCAAAAACCGTTGCAGAAAATGAAACCAGCACCAGCGAAGCACCAGAGTATTTTAACCTGCGGCCTAAACTGGAAAAAGAATATGGCTACACTCATGCTGTGCGAATTGGCGATGATCTTAAAATTTCAGGAGCTGTGAGCATGAATGATTCCGGCATGATCGTGGCACCCGGCGATATGGCACAGCAGATGAAGAACTGTTACAGTGACCTGGAAAAGATCTTGCAGCATTATGGTTATACCTATGATGATGTGGTGGTGGAAAATGTATACACCACCAATATGGCCGATTTTATCAAAGTATCAGGTTACCGTAATTCCATTTATAAAAAACAATTCCCTACCGGCACCTGGCTGGAAGTAAAAGGCCTGGCTATTGAAGGACAGCTGATCGAGATCGATATGGAAGCACATAAAGTGAAATAATGACTAAGCAGAAAACACCTGCAAAACAATACCTGGTTAAAACGGCTCACTAATGAAACTGAACCTCTCCATGATCATTCTTTTTGTACGGGATATCGAAAAGCTAAAACAGTTTTATGTCAACCTGTTGCAATTAGAAATGCTGGAAGAAATACCATCAGAATGGGTGTTATTACAAGCAGGTCATTGCACTATTGGTCTTCACCAGGTTGGTCAGCAGTATTTACAACATAACGATGAAACATCCGGTGCAGAGAGCAATACAAAGATCGTTTTTGAAACCGATGAAAATCTTCATAGCCTCAGGGAAGAATTAGTTGCCCGGAATATCTCCATGCGGGAGGTAAAAACCTTTGACAATTACGGCTACTGGCTTTGTGATGGCGAAGACCCGGAAGGAAATGTTTTCCAACTGAAACAAAAAAAGTAACCTGGAATGATAGCAAGAATAAAAAATCTTCGCAATGCCTGTAACATTTCATTCGCTCCAGGCGTCAACTTATCTGCTCAATTTCCCTCCCATCCTTTTTAAACCGGGAACAAGAGAGGAAAGAGTAGTTTAGGATCATATTGCAATAACCAACCGCATGAAACCAATTGCTGTAGCCAAACAACGTATTGACATCGTGGATATGCTCCGCGGCTTTTCCTTGCTGGGGATTATCCTGGCCCATTTTTGCAACCAGTATTATGCCGGAGCAGAGCCACCGGGTCATGAACATTTTAATGTCCAGAACGGGCTTGACCAGGGTCTCCAGTTGTTTCATGATATTTTCATCTTTGGTAAATTCTATACGATCTTTTCCTTCCTGTTTGGTCTGAGCTTTGCCATCCAGTTACTTAATGCAAAAGAAAAAGGACAGTCATTTATTGGCCGCTTTGCCTGGCGGTTGATCTTATTATTTGCCATCGGTTTCCTGCACCAGTTATTTTATCGTGGTGACATCCTTACCATTTATGCTGTGTTGGGATTTATATTGCTGTTGTTTCATAAAGCCGGCAATAAAGTATTGCTGATCGTTTCATTTTTCTTTCTATTCAACGGCCCGGGTATTATCCTGCGTACAATTGAATTTGTAAGAATAAGTAACCAGCCTGCACAAACACAAACCCTGCAACCTGCTGCTATCGATACCACCCAAAGCAGGTTGCAGGATGAAGCCACAGTATATTACAATCTCGTGAAGCAGGGTGATTTCAAGCATATTGCCCGCCTGAATATTTCCAAAGAATTCCAGGTAAAACTCGAGTTCCAGGTTTTTTCCGGACGGCTGTTTGTTACGCTTGGTCTTTTTTTACTGGGGTTATACATGGGCCGGAATAAAGTATTTGAAAATCTTGCACAGTACAGGAAGAAAATAAAAAAATGGTTCTGGATTTCAGTGGCCGTTTCTATTTTTGCATTGGTGATCTATGGGGTCTTTGGGGAAAGCCTGTTTCGTTCCTTCAATATCTACAGCTTACTGGCTTCTGCCTTAATTGATATTCATTATGTCAGTTTCAGCATGGTCTATGCCGGTGGATTCCTGTTGCTGGCACAACGGGCAAGAGCAGGAAACTTCCTGGCTGGTCTTGCCCCATTGGGCAGGATGGGATTGACGACTTACCTGGTTCAAACTATTTTCGGCTTACTACTTTTCTATGGGTACGGTTTTAACCAGCTGGGTGAAATAGGTAACAGCATCAGCTTTGCAGCCGGGATCATTTTCTTCATTTGCCAGGTCTATATCAGTAAATGGTGGATGAAAAACTATCATTACGGGCCTTTTGAATGGATATGGCGTTCACTCACCTATTTTCAAGTACAGCCCTGGCGAAAAAAAATCAATTCTCCCGGTTGATAAATATCACATTCCAATCAGGCATCCTTCTGTACTTTTGAAAAAACAGAAATATGAAAAATCTTAATGCAATAGGATTAGACAGTAAGAAATCTGCGTTGCTGGCCGGGCAACTCAACGAGCTGCTTGCCAACTACTCTATCTTCTATCAAAATGTAAGAGGCTACCACTGGAATATTAAAGGCGAGAAATTTTTTGAGCTGCATGTGAAATTTGAAGAACTATATAATGATCTTCTATTGAAAATTGATGAAGTGGCGGAACGCATACTCACCCTGGGGTATTCTCCCAATCATAAATATTCTGATTATAAAAAAGTATCGGCGATTGCCGAAAGCAGCCAGGTGTCTGATGGCCTGAAAGCCGTGGCTGATATCCTGAACTCATTCAAAGTGATCATTGGTATCCAGCGCAACCTCTTGTCCTTGTCTGCAGAAACTAACGATGAAGGTACCAATGCCCTGATGAGTGATTATATCCGGGCACAAGAAAAATTGGTGTGGATGTATTCGGCATTTTTGAAAAAATAACTGCTGTGTTATTTTAATCATTTCTTAAGCTCATTATCACCGGGTTTTAACAGGAATTGCAGCAGTAACCGGGAAGGAAGCATTAATTTCAGAAATGAAAAAGAATATACTTTACCTGCTGTTGGTTTCATCCCTGCTTGCCTGCAACAACCAGGCGGATGAGGATGAACAGGCAACAGATACATTAATAGCAGACGAAACAATAGCACCCGAAGAAAAACTGATCTGGACTACGGCCTATGACAGCCTGAGTGGTAATTACCTGCTGAAACAACAACGGCAGGCAGATACAAACAGCCTGACCGCACCGGAACTAATTGCGGGGATCAATGCAACCTGGGAGAATGTCAGGATGGAGTTGATTAAGATATCCAATGACACTATTTATACTGCCATTCCCAACAGTGAATTCCTGACCCAGCGAATGGGCAGTGCCGGCGCGGCTGAATATTTGGCGGCCAGCACCTATAATCTTACTGAATTAAAAAATATCCGCTTCGTGAATTATGCGTTCGAAGAAGGTGATCATGCGGCACCCGGTACTTTCCGCCGGGAAGATTTCAGGAATTTCCAACAACAATAATTTTTCATTGCTGCTGGTACACTTTCACATAATCAACCTCCATGCGTTGCGGCAATAGGGAATCATTGATCCCTTTTTGTCCACCCCAGGTACCACCAAAAGCCACATTGAGCAGCAAATACATTTTATTATCAAAAGGCCAGGCCTCGTAACCGCTGCGTTCATTGGCAAACCGAAAATAAATATTCCCATCCACCGATACTTTTACACTGTCCTTATCCCACTCGGTGCCATATAGATGAAATTGCTCTGAACAATCCGGGATATGCACCGTATCTGTTTTTTGTGTGCCGATACTATGGTAATATTTTTTACAGTGCACAGAGCCATGAATATATCCCTGGTTAAAACCCACATGCTCCATAATATCGATCTCACCATCATCCGGCCACACCAACGGCGTGGTGGCTCCCAGCATCCAGATAGCCGGCCAGGTACCCAACCCGGATGGCAGTTTGGCTCTCACTTCTATTTTCCCGTATTGCCATTCCGCTTTTCCTTTGGTGACCAACCGGGCTGAAGTATAATTCATCCCTTCCCAATTTTCCTTTCTGGCTTCAATGATAAGATTACCTCCTTCCACCCTTGCATTCTCCTGGCGGTTGGCTGTATAGTATTGCAATTCCTGGTTGCCCCAGCCGTGACCACCCACATCATAGTTCCATTTGCTGCTGTCGGGTAATCCCGGATCATTGAATTCATCACTCCATACCAGTTTGTATTTTTCCTCCGTGATTTTGGTGTTTGACTGGCAGGCCAGCAACCCGCTGCTGATGCTTACAAAAAGAAATAGCTTTTTCATACCCTGAATTTCGGACAAATTCACATCCCCAATGTTTATTTTTGATAAAAGACCGTTGCATGATCTCTTACAATCCTAAAGACTGGTTCACTTTTATCTTTCGTTTTCATAAAGCAGATACCTTCCGGAAGCTTGGTAAATTAATTATCGGTATTTCTGTTTACTCAGCGATTATCGCCTACCTGGAACTGGAATACTGGAAGTTATCTTCCAACAGTTATGTCAGGAATATCCCGGTGATGCATACCCTGCTGGGTTTTGCTATTTCAATGTTACTGGTCTTTCGAACCAATACCGCTTACGACCGCTGGTGGGAAGGACGCAAACTCTGGGGTTCGCTGGTGAATAACAGCCGCAACCTGGCATTGAAGCTATCCGCTATTTTACCAGCCGAGGAAAAAAGCCAGCGTTCTTTTTTCCGGAAGATCATACCTGCCTATGCATTTGCACTGCATAATCACCTTCATCGTGAAAAGACCCGGATCGAATTGTTTGAAGATGAAGAGCACAAACATGTTTTCAGCAGCATTGATACCGAGAAGCATATTCCCAACCAGATCGCTTTGCTGATGTATAAGCATATCCAGCAATTATATGCGGCTAATAAAATTTCCGGCGAACAATTACTTTACCTGAATACGGAGCTGCAATCCTTCACCGATATCTGTGGTGCCTGCGAACGGATCAAGAACACCCCTATCCCTTTTTCGTATAGTGTGTTCATCAAAAAATTCATTTTCTTTTATATCATGACGCTTCCGTTTGGGTATGTTTTCCAACTGGGGTTTTACGTAGTTCCGGTGGTGGCTTTTGTTTTTTATGTGCTGGCCAGTTTGGAACTGATCGCAGAAGAAATTGAAGACCCATTTGGCGGTGATGAGAACGATGTGCCTACTGATAAACTGGCGCAAAACATCCACCGGCATGTGGCCGAGATCATTTAATTTTTCAGAAACCAGCATTCAGAGCAACTTTGGTTAAACTTTTGCCGTTAATAGTTATCAGAAAATCCTTTACCAACCAACGAAAACATGAAAAAGGCACTGGTTATTCTAAGTCTGTCAACAGCAGCATTTTTTTTTAATTCCTGCAGCAAGGATAATGGAGGCAGTAACAACCCGCCGCTTGATTGCGCCACGGTGACCAATAAAGCATGGGCAGCTGATGTTAATCCTATAATACAAGCAACCTGTAATTCGGCCGGCTGTCATGATGTGGCCAGTGTGAATGGCCCAGGTCCGCTTACCAATTATGCACAGGTCTTTAGCGCCCGGGCCACGATCCGGACCAATGTGGCCTCCGGGAACATGCCTCGTAATACCACATTAACCACAACTCAAAAAAATGCCATCCTTTGCTGGATTGACAGCGGCGCCCCCAATAATTGATCGCTCCTGATGCATTGTCTTCCATGTATTTAGCCACCGGCAGCTGACCGGCATTAGTAACTTTACAATCCCTATATTTGTGCTCTAACTATAAAGGTTATGGCCAAAAAAATTGAAGATTTTGATGCGAACCTGGCAGGTGAGGAAGGAAAAACAGAAGAAAACAAGACCAGCTGGTTCAAACGCATCAAGAAAGGAATTAATACCAAGACCTCTGAAAAGAAAGAAACCCCCGAAGGACTCTGGACCAAATGCCCTGAGTGTAATTATATCTGCACTGTCACTGAATTAAGAGAGCACCTGTTTGTTTGCCCCAAATGCAGCTACCATCACCGCATCAACAGCCAGGAATATTTTGAACTGCTATATGATAATAGTGAATTCACGGAGCTGTTTGAAAATATCCGCAGCAAAGACTTCCTGGAATTTACCGACCTGAAACCTTACAAGAAAAGGCTGGAAGATATCTGGAGTAAAACTGACCTGAAAGATTCCATGCGGGTAGCAACAGGAACCATACATGGACACGGTATTGTGATCGCTTGTATGGATTTTGAATTTATTGGCGGTTCCCTGGGCAGTGTGATGGGAGAGAAATTTTCCCGGGCCGTTGATTATTGCGTACAGCATAACCAGGCCTATATGGTGATCAGCAAAAGTGGCGGTGCCCGGATGATGGAAAGTGCTTTCTCCCTGATGCAATTGGCCAAGACCAGCGGCAAACTCTCCCAACTGAGCGATGCCAAACTTCCCTATATTTCCTTGCTCACCGACCCTACTTTTGGTGGTATTTCCGCTTCCTTTGGTATGCTGGGCGACCTGAATATAGCTGAGCCCGGGGCATTGATCGGTTTTGCCGGTCCAAGGGTCATAAAAGAAACAATTAAGAAAGATCTTCCCGAAGGATTCCAGCGCAGTGAATTTCTGCTGGAACATGGTTTCCTGGATTTCATTGTACCAAGGAAAGAGTTAAAAGATAAACTGGGCGTGGTACTCGGGCACTTTAAACACTAAGGTTATATCAAAAATCAGTTAGTAAGAGGTATTTTTGCCTCTTACTTTTTTTGTGCATGAACGAGATAAAGAACAGATCAGCTTATTACGAATACTTCATCGATGCTAAATACGATGCGGGCATGGTATTGCTGGGAACCGAAGTAAAGTCGCTGCGGGAAGGAAAGGCCAGTTTCAACGACAGCTTTTGCATCATCCACCAGGGTGAAGTGTGGCTGAAAAGTATGCATATTGCCCAATATTCACATGGCACGGTTAATAATCATGACCCGCTAAGGGACAGGAAACTGCTCCTGCAGAAAAGAGAGATCCGGAAAATGGAGGGCAAACTGAAAGAGAAAGGCTATACTATTATTCCGCTCCGCATCTTTTTAAACGACAAGGGCATGATGAAGATCGAGATTGGCCTGGGCAAAGGAAAAAAACTCTACGATAAGCGGGAAAGTATCAAACAGAAAGATGTGGAAAGAGAAATGAAACGATACATCAGGTAATATAAATCCCTCTTAAAACAGCCCTCTTTACTTAATACTGTCAATTCATTTCAGCATTTAACCAGTTCATGAACTCACTGCTTGCGGGAGCATTTTTGCACAGGCATATTTGTTCAAAAATTTATAATGAACGACCATATCCAGTTATTAAAAAAACAGGTTAGGCAGCTGCAAATTGCCGTTATCGGTTGCCTGTCCATCCTTTCAATAGTAATATTCTCTGCTTTTGCAGCAAATAATAACGGCGATAGGATCATCCGCACAAGAGGGATAGTGATTGAAGACAGCAATGGCCGTGACAGGATACTTATCGGGGCACCCATCCCTTATTCTCCTTCCCGGGTAAGAACAGATACCACCTTAGTAAGAAAATACTGGTCAAAGAATTTCCCGGACCCGGATCAATATATGAAATGGTACAGTACGTACCGTAACAGCGCCATTGGTATGGTGGTAATGAATGAGGAAGGGTTTGACCGGGTGCAGGTAGGTGATAAAGTGGCGGATCCCAATACGGGTCAACGGATGTTTGAATCAGCGGGAATATTCTGGAATGATAAAGAGGGATTTGAACGTGGAGGTGCTGCTGCAAATACGACCAAAGACGGAAAATCAAGAAGTATAATAGGAGTTGACAATCATGAAGGTGAGGCTGTTCATTTAATGGCACTGGAAGACGGAACAAATGCGATTTCCATCAATGGTGAAGAAGGTCATTTACTGATCGGCTCCTCTAAAAAAGACGGCCAATGGTTTGAAAATAAAAAACCCTTTACGGGTATGAAGTATTTTGATAAAAAATGGAAGCTGATCTGGGAGCAGGAAATGAAAAGAAAAGGGAATTGATTTTATCATGCTCTTCCGGGTATAGCGATCATCAGCGGGCAAACAAAATATTTTTCTAAGGCACAATTTTTGACGATCTTCAGCTCCGATGAAGCAATTTTTCCTTGTTATTTCCTTTTTTCTATCCTTGGAGGCGTGCAGCCAGAGTGTTTTTGGTTATTGGTATGGCTATGCTAATGTCAAGACAACCAGTTCTGCTAACAATTACCTCGTGGAGCTTATCCTGCAACCGGAGAAAAACTATGTAAAAGGGGTGCTCAATTATTATTTTAAGAATACGTTTCGCAGCCTGCAGGTAAAAGGCAATTATAATGCAACCAGCCGCCAGCTCAACCTCTATGATGTTCCGGTTACCTACTATGGCTCCAGGGCCAATATGGAAGTGGATTGCATGATGAATTTAAGAGCCACGCTGAGAGTAGCCAAAGCAGGTTCTAATCTCTCCGGAGGCTTTGTGAGTTTGCCGGAATACCGGCTCATGTGTGCCGATATCAATTTTAACCTGGAGCTGAATGCTGATGCCAGCAAACAGGATTCCGTTCTAAAAGCACTCAGGGAATATAAAGAAAGCTACCAGGTTTGGAAACCTTCTGCTTTTGATACGCTGGTTCCTGAAACCATTATCCAGCGCAAAGTCATCAACTATGTGGTGGAAAAAGAATTTACCGAAAGGGAAAATGTGGTGGCAGAGGAGATTGAAGTGGAGTCAGATTCCTTAAAAGTTGATTTTTACGATAACGGTGAAGTGGACGGCGATTCTATTTC
>JAEUVP010000127.1 GCA_016786805.1 Chitinophagaceae bacterium
GGGTAGAAAACAGGAGCCGGCTGTTTGGTAAAATGCAATCCGTCTTCACTGATGGCCAAACCCAATCTTGAAGTCATATCATGATCCTGTGCCCGGTATAACAAATACACTTTCCCATCCTTTACGACGGCCGAAGGGTTCAGTACATTTCTTTCTTCCCAGTTCACTGGTTTACCGGCAACAGGGCAATTGAATTGTTGCGAAGCAGATGGCGACAGGATGGGATTGAGACTGTCCACTTTTACAAAACCATCCAGCGTCCAGTCCTTGTTTGTTGATTCAGTTGTTTCCGGGCCCGGGGAATTGTTACAACTGAACAGGAAAGCAATCGTAATGACAAGTAATAATCTCATGTGGCAGGTTTGAAAAGGGAAGTTAGTTATTAAATCAACTCTTCTTTTACCGGGCTCCTGTGAAAGCCAGCAGGTAAAGACCGGCATTGGCCAGGTTTTCCCCTCTTTGCTTCTTTTATTATGAAAGCCTTAAACCTTTTTGTATTTTTCCTATCACACGCAGTCATCTTCGCCTGCCGGGAGATGGCCAAACTACAAAGCTTATGGACAGAAGAGAGTTCCTGAAAACCCGCCGTAAAAAGACAGCTCCTGCTGCCATTGACAGCCCCCGGCCTTTCCGCACCCTGTCAGGAGTGAATACCTACACCGGTCCGTGGACAGAGCAGGAGATCATTCACCTGCTGAAACGAACCATGTTCGGGGCTAAAAAAGCAGATATCAATTATTTTAAAACAAAGACCATGGCACAGGCTGTGGATGAACTGCTGACCCCCACCGCAGCTCCACCTGCTGCGCCGGTAAAGGAATATGTTACTTCACCCAATGCTACCAATCCGGATACGAATATTGTACAAGGCACCACCTGGATCAATGATATTAACAGCGATGGCACCGTGCAATCACAACGACGCGGGTCTTATAAAAAGTGGCTGACCGGCACCATGATCAACCAGGACAGGAGCATCCGGGAAAAACTCATCATGTTCTGGACCGATCATTTCGGGAATGAGACCACCGATGTGGGGAATGCCAACTGGATGTATATGCAGCATAACCTCATTCGCCAGTATGCATTGGGCAATTTTAAAAACCTGGTGCGTGACATTACCAAAGATGTGGCGATGCTCCGTTATCTCAACGGCTATCTCAATAATAAAAATGCACCGGATGAGAACTATGCCCGTGAATTACTGGAATTGTTTACAGTGGGTAAGGGGCCTGGATCGCAATACACGGAAGCCGATGTAAAAGAAGCCGCCAAAGTGTTGACCGGCTGGCAGATCAACGGCACGACGTATACATCCGTGTTCAACGTAAACCGTCACACAACTTCTAATAAAACATTTTCTGCTTTCTTTAATAATACCGTGATCACAGGCCGTAATACAGCCACAGCCGGTGATCTTGAACTGGCCGACCTGCTCAATATGATCTTTGCGCAACAGGAAGTGGCCAAATTTTTGGTTCGTAAGATGTACCGCTGGTTTGTGTATTATGCTATTGATGGGGCTACCGAAGCCAATGTAATTACCCCGTTAGCCGATATTTTCAGAACGAATAACTATGAAATAAAACCGGTGTTGACAGCCTTGTTCCAGAGCGAACATTTTTATGATATGCTCAACCGCGGCTGTATGATTAAAACACCGGCCGACCAGGTAGTGGGTTCATTAAGAGAAATGAATGTGGTATTTCCTGTGCTGACAGACTGGGACACGAATTATGGTTTATGGAATACCTTTTATGCCTGGATGAATAATATGGGACAAAACCTGCACGATCCGCCCAACGTATCGGGTATGCCGGCTTATTACCAGGAACCGATGTTTCATGAAATATGGATCAACTCCGATTCATTGCCCAAGCGCAACCAGTTCACCGATATCATGTTTGCCACCGGCTATGTTCGTAACGGGCAACGGGTGCAGTTCAATTGTGTGGAGTTTGCCAAAACACTCAGTAACCCCGGCAATCCTAACGACCTGATCGAGGAAGCCCTGCGGATATTTTTCCGGAACGACCTGGGAGTGCAAACCAGGGCCCAGATCAAAACACAGATATTGCTGACCGGGCAGCAATGGGATTATTACTGGACCAATGCCTGGATGGCTTATGAAGCCAGCCCCACCACCGCCAATTTCAATACGGTGAATACAAGATTGAAATCGCTGTTCCAGTATTTTTTCAATTTATCAGAATACCAGTTAGCATAGGCCCTTTCATTTTAACTGACCAATCATGAAGAGAAAAGATTTTTTATTAAGTGCCATACCTGCCGCAGCCATCCTGCCGGAAGTCATCAACGGGTATTCTGTGAAAGCGATGAGCAGTGCATCGCCGTTGGTGCAGGCTTTGTTGCGGGGCACCACACTGACTGATCATGTATTGGTCATTATTCAACTGTCGGGTGGTAATGACGGGTTGAACATGGTGATACCGGTGGCTGACTATTCCAATTACTATAATGCAAGAACCAATATTGCGATACCGGAGAACCGGGTGTTGCCGATCGGTGTAAGTGGCACCGGTATTCATCCTTCGATGACGGGTTTGCAAACCTTATTCAATGAAGGGAAAGCGAAAGTGATACAGGCCGTTGGTTACCCGCAACCGAACTTCTCTCATTTCAGGGCTACTGATATCTGGATGAGCGGATCCAACAGTAACCAGGAAGTGTACAGTGGCTGGGCCGGCCGTTACCTGAATTATGAATACCCGAATTTCCCGACCGGCTACCCGAATACGGATATGCCTGATCCCTTAGCGATACAAATTGGTTCCACCACCACACTCACCACGCAGGGCACATCGGTGAATATGGGTATGAGTATCACCAACCCGACCAACTTTTATAATCTTGTGAATGGAACAACAGACCCGGTTCCTGATACCCCGGCTGGTAAAGAATTAAAATTCATCCGCCAGGTGAACCAGCAGACACAAAAATATTCTACGGTTATTAAAGCAGCTGCCAATGCAGTAACGCAACAGGTCACTTATCCCAGCAATAACTCCCTCGGCGACCAGTTAAAGATCGTGGCAAGACTCGTAAAGGGTGGATTGAAAACAAGAGTCTATCTCGTCAGCTTTGGCGGTTTTGATAATCATTCCGTGCAGGTCAATACAGATACCACCACCGGCACCCATGCTACTTTATTGCAACGGGTGTCTGATGCCATCAAAGCTTTCCAGGATGATCTGAAATTCCTGGGTGTAGAAGACCGGGTGGTGGGAATGACCTATAGCGAGTTTGGAAGAAGGATCAAATCAAACTCCAGTACCGGTACCGATCATGGTGCTGCAGCACCTATGTTTGTCTTCGGTTCAAAAGTGGAAGCAGGTATGCTGGGGGTGAATCCAACAATACCGGTCAATGCCACCGTGAATGATAATGTGCCGATGCAGTATGATTTCAGGAGTGTGTATTCAACCTTATTGGAAAAATGGTTTTGCCTGGAGCGGTCAGTGGTGGATTCTTTATTCCCCCCGAATATCAACGCACAGTTGCAAAGTTTACCATTGATCAAAGCTGGTGCATGCAGTGGCGTAACAGCACCACCACCTGTACCAACAGAAGTACTGATCACCAATTCACCGAATCCGTTTTCCGGCAGCACAGAAATAAAATTCACCACGGCAGGTGGTCATACTTTCATACAAATTATCGATACACTGGGACGAGTCATCAAAACACTGGTAGATACAGATTACACAGCCGGTACTTACAAGATCAGCTTTGTTGCTGATGGATTAGCCAATGGTATTTACTATGCCCGTTTCCAGAATGGAGTGACACAACAGGTAAGGGCGATGATGAAAGTGAGATAACGTTCTGTAAAATTCATTAAAACTTTGTGTCCTTTGTGGCCTTAGTGGGAAATCTCAATCCAGTTGCCGGTGTCCTGCATTCACCCAATCCGTTATTTTTTGTTTATCGGCCGGCGTTAACGGACTATTAGGTGCTTCCGGCATTTGAGAAGGAATATTATCCACTGCTCTTGCTTTGATCCGGTCCCAACTGCTGACAATACTGGCATCGGTATCAAAATTTTTACTGCCACTGTTGCCACCATTCAGGTGACAGGGACCACAATAACCTCCCGTTCCTCCCACGCCACTGATCAGTTGTTTTACTAATGCATATTTTGGTCCGTAATTAAAGATGACGAATTGTGCTGTATCCGTACAGCCTTTTTGATTTTTTACCGTAATCACATAATTACCCGGTGCCAGGTTATTAAAAGCAGGGGACGCTTGAAAAGAAGTTCCGTTCAGGCTATACGAGATCGTATCACCAACGGGGAAGCTGATACTGATCGTTCCATTATTGGAAGTGCCAATGGATTCTGTTTTGAAATACTGGATAGCATAGGATACACCGGTGCAGGGATCAGCTACTGTGTCATTCTTGGAACAGGAAAAAAGGACAAGTACAAAAAATAGTAAAAGCAAAAGTGTCCGTAGCATAAAGAAAATTTACAGTTCACTAATTTAATACCTGTTAAAAGAAAACGGGGTATTATTTCAATATTGTTTTCAGACCCTGGATAGCCGCAGTGGATTAGCGGGGGAAAAAATAAATCTCTTTTTTGTTTGTAACTATGTTGCATTTTATATATTTGCAACATAGTTACAATAATATGAAACGAATAATCAACCTGGCTGTTGGCCTTTTTGGGATAACCAATTTTTGTTTTTCGCAGGAAAATATTGCTGAGACAAGGCCTCCGGCAATTACAACTGCAATTGTAAAAGTTGCACTCAGCGGCAGGGTTACCGATGCAAAAACAGGCGAACCACTGGCGGGAGCTTCTGTCTATTTTGCAGATGAAAAGATCGGTACTGCTACTGATGCCAGGGGAAAATATGTGATCTCTAATATCCCCGATGGTCATCATGTGGTGGAAGTATCCTATAGCGGCTATGCTACGATCGTGGAGCATATCGAATTGAAACAGGATACGGAAAAGAATTTTGCTTTATCACCGGTGATCACCGAGAACCAGGGAGTGATCGTAACCGGCGTATCGGGAGCGGTGAGTATGCGGAAAGCACCGATACCTGTTGCTAGTATCCGCCGCTCTTCACTGCTGCAGAATAATGCCAATAATATCATTGATGCGCTGACCCGGATACCCGGTGTATCACAACTCTCCACAGGCCCGGCTATTTCCAAACCCATCATCAGGGGGCTGGGTTATAATCGTGTTGTTACCATTAATGAAGGAGCAAGACAGGAAGGCCAGCAATGGGGTGATGAACATGGGATTGAGATAGATGAGATGAGTATTGCCAAAGCAGAAGTGGTAAAAGGCCCTGCCTCACTCATGTACGGCAGTGATGCCATTGCCGGGGTGATCAATTTTATCACCAATGTTCCGGTGGCGGATAAAACCATCAAAGGAAATATTCTTGCCAATTATCAAAGTAATAATGGTCTTTATGCCCTCAATGGAAATATTGCCGGGAATACAAACGGGTTTAACTGGAATGCTTACGGTACCTATAAATCTGCCGGTGATTATAAAAATAAATACGATGGCCGGGTGCTGAACTCCCGGTTCAATGAAAAGAATTTCGGTGGTTATTTCGGTTTGAACAAAAGCTGGGGCTACAGCCATCTTATCTTCAGCCGTTTTGACCAGGCGATTGGTTTGGTGGAAGGTGACCGGGATGATGCAACCGGCCAATTCATTTTGTTTGCGGGTACACCATTGGAAAGAATTGCTACCAACGAAGACCTGGATGGAAGGAGCTTGTTTGTGCCACGGCAGAGCGTGGTGCATAACAAACTGATCAGTGATAATAATTTTGCTATTGGCAAAAGCCGCCTGAAACTAAACCTCGGTTACCAGGTGAACCAGCGCAAGGAATATGGTAACCCGGAAGATCCTTCCGAACAGGAATTATTCTTTGATCTCCAAACGATCAACTACAGTTTGCAATGGCAATTGCCGGAAATAAAGGAATGGCATACCACGATCGGTGTCAATGGTATGAGCCAGTCCAATGCCAACAAAGGGGCTGAAGTGCTGATCCCGGAATATGACCTGTTTGATGTGGGTGCATTTGTATATGTGCAGCGGTTCTTTCAAAAAGGAACCGTAAGCGGCGGCCTTCGTTTTGATAACCGTACGGTGGATTCAAAAACATTCGTAGAGGGAACGGATGTGAAATTTGTGGCTTTTAACCGCTCTTTCTCGAATCTATCCGGCAGTATTGGCGTTAGTTATGAACCGGCTGAGCAGGTAACGGTGAAAGCGAATATTGCACGAGGCTTCCGGGCTCCTTCCTTAGCAGAACTGGCCAGCAACGGAACGCATGAAGGAACCAACCGCTATGAATATGGCGACCAGCAATTGAAATCTGAAACCAGTTTGCAGCTGGATGGTGGAGTAGAAATAAATGCCACACACTTCTCTGTTTCTCTTTCTGCTTTCTATAACCGGATGAACGATTTTATCTTTTACCAGAAACTGGAATCAGCAACTGGCGGTGATTCACTGGTAAATGTGGATGGGGAAGATATCATGGCTTTCAGGTTCAACCAGCATAATGCAAAACTGGCGGGACTGGAATTTACGTTTGATTTGCACCCGCATCCTTTTCACTGGCTGCATTTTGAAAACAGTTTTTCCTTTGTAAGAGGAAGATTTGATAATACAATAGATGGAGATAAGACCGGTAGTGATAATCTGCCATTGATCCCGGCCCCCCGCTGGACCAGTGAACTCAGGGTGGACCTGAAAAAAGCAAGTAACCTGGTTCATAATTTTTATGGAAGGCTTACCCTGGATAATACATTTAAGCAGGACCGTCCTTTCACCGGTTTTGATACAGAAACCGCTACCAACGGTTATAGCTTATTGCATGCGGGGATCGGTTCTGATATTGTGGTGAAAAAGAAAACCCTGTTCAGCCTGCACCTGTCTGTCAATAATATTACGGACGTGGCTTATCAAAATCACCTGAGCCGGTTGAAATACGCAGCACAAAATATGGTGACAGGAAGAACCGGTGTATTCAATACGGGCAGGAACTTTTCCGTAAAACTCAACATACCACTTGAATTCAGATTGAAGTAGATGCAGTTGGTTATAGTGTAACAAACCAGTTCCCGGTGGGGCTGGTTTCTTTTTTGGCTAATTTGCAGGATGGAAATCACTTTCAATACCCCGGCCTTACTTTTCCCTGCCATCAGCTTGTTGTTGCTGGCCTATACCAACCGCTATCTTGCCCTGGCCAATTTGATCCGCAAACTGCATGACGAATATATGCGGGGCGAAAAAACACATCACCTGTTGCAACAGATCAAGATCCTGCGGATACGGATCAACCTGGTAAGGCAGATGCAGTTTTTAGGAGTGTTCAGTTTCCTTTGTTGCGTCATCACCATGTACAGTATTTATGAAGGATGGAGTCGTGTGATTACCATCAGCTTTGCGATCAGTTTAGTCAGTTTCCTGGCATCATTGGTATTGTCCTTAATTGAGATCACACAAAGTACCAAGGCGCTGGAATGGGAGCTGAGTGATATGGAGGAGTTGGAGAAAACAAATTTCTTCACTGATCTCTGGGGAGGAAAAGATAAAAAGGAACCGGAAGAACCAAAGAAAGAGGGATCATAAATTTTTAATGATGATCAGCAGCCGTTCCCAGTTGCCGCCATCATACACTTCTTTCATTCCATTTTTCTTAATAAACCTTACCGCAGCACTGCTTTCGGCACTATTCCTGCCACAGAACACAACCAGTTTTTTAAATTGCCTGATCCTTTCCACGCTGGCGGCTAAGCGGTCCGTTGGAATATTAATAGAACCTTTGATGCGGCCCTGGTCGTATTCATGCACCGTACGGACATCGATAATAATGGCCCCGTTTCGTAAAGCACTTTTAATTGAATTTTTACCCGGACCGAATAAGAAACTAAACATTTTAAAAAAATTGAATCCCACAAAGGCACAAAGAACACAAAGTTTTTAATTACTTATAGCAACTGGCCTGAAATTTTTCTGTGAATTCCCTCTTTGATAAGATGAACATTAAAGTTAACGAGAAGTGCCAATTTGAGACCGGTGAGCTTCAGGTAGGTGAGTACCGTTTTATGATGGACTTTTTCGAGATGTTCAACGGACTTGATTTCAATGATCAATTTGTTATCGATAATAATATCTGCCCTGAAACCTACATCAAGTGTTGCATTTTCGTAGCTGGTTATGATGCCTTGTTGACGGGTATGTGGTATACCCCTCTTATCTAATTCGTATGCAAAAGCAGCCTCATAAACACTTTCAAGCAAACCAGGTCCCAGTGTGGTATGAATTTTATAACAGATGTCAACGGCTATAGTAGCTAATTCGTTTTCTGTCATAACTAGTATTTCTTTGTGTTCTTCGTGCCTTTGTGGGAAACCCTATGCCATAGTAATTTTAGTTTTCCTTCCCCATCAGTTTTCTCCTCCGTTCCCTAATACATTTTTCCGCAATACCATTGCTTTGTGTACTCCGTGGCTTTGTGGGAAACCCTATGCCGCATTAATTTTAGTTTTCCGTTCACCGATCTGTTGCCTCCACATCGCATAGTACAATCCTTTTTCATCCAGTAATTGCTGGTGGCTGCCGGTTTCCACCACATCGCCTTTTTCCAGCACATAGATCCGGTCAGCATGCATAATGGTGCTCAGCCGGTGGGCGATCAGGATGGTGATCTGGTTGCCTTTCAGCGAAATTTCACGAATCGTATCGGTGATCTCTTCTTCAGTGAGTGAATCCAATGCCGAAGTGGCTTCATCAAATAATAATAGTTTAGGGTCACGCAGCAAAGCTCTTGCAATGGACAACCGTTGCTTTTCTCCGCCGGATAATTTTAATCCGCCTTCCCCGATCATGGTTTCCAGGCCTTTTTCTGCTCTTGCTAATAAATTCTGGCAGGCAGCTTTGTTGAGTGCATCCAGTACATCTTCTTCCGTCGCCGTTGGATTGACGAACATCAGGTTCTCCCGGATAGTACCCGAGAAAAGATTGGTGTCCTGTGTCACAAAACCGATCTGGTTGCGCAGGTCATCAAAGCGGATGGATGTTTCGTCTAAATTATTATAGAATATTTTCCCTTCCTGTGGCCTGTATAATCCCACTAGTAATTTCATGAGTGTTGATTTACCGCTGCCACTTGGCCCCACAAAGGCGATGGTTTCCCCAATGCGTACATCAAAACTGATATTATTGATCGCTTTTTGGGAAGCGGTCTGGTGTTGGAAAGCCACATTGCGGAAAGCCAGTGTTTCAATATCACCCAAATGCTTAGGATTGGCGGGCTCGGGCTCTGGTGCTTTTTTCATCAGGGAATCAAAATTGTTCAATGATGCTTCGGCTTCCCGGTAGGATAATAATATGTTTCCGATTTCCTGTAACGGACCAAATACGAAGAATGAAAAGATCTGCATGGTCACTAACTGGCCGGCATCCATCTGGTTCTTAAAGATCAGCCACATTAAAATGAACAGGATCACCTGGCGCAATGTATTCACCATTGTTCCCTGTATAAAACTGATACTCCTGATGCGTTTCACTTTGGTGAGTTCTAATCCGAGTATCTTATAGGTATTCTTGTTCAGGCGTTGTACTTCCTGTTGAGTAAGGCCAAGGCTTTTCACCAGTTCAATATTACGCAGCGATTCAGTAGTGGAACCTGCCAGTGCTGTTGTCTGGCCGACAATATTCTTTTGAATGGATTTTATTTTTTTGCTTAATGCATTGGTGATAAGTGTGAGCAATGTTATACCTACGAGATAGGCGACAGGTATACTCCAGTGGATAAAAATAGCTGCATACACAAAAACAAACACAATACCGATGATCACTCCAAACAATATATTGATGAAGTTGATCATGAACTTTTCCACATCGGATCGTACTTTGGTCAGTACAGAAAGTGTTTCACCACTGCGCTGGTCTTCAAACTGCTGGTAAGGCAATTTCATCGCATGCTGTAATCCGTCAGTAAAAACCTTGGCCCCGAATTTTTGGATAACAAGATTCAAAAAGTAATCCTGGAAATTCTTGGCAATACGACTGATCATTGCCACGGAAATAGAACATACGAGGATGAACCATACACCCGGCTTATCCCAGGAGAAGGAATTGAAGAAACGATCTTCCGTAATCAACTCCGGGTTATTAACACGTCCACTGGCCAGGTTGATCAGTTTTCCCAAAAGGATCGGGTCAACCAGCGAAAAACCAATATTAACAGCTGCCAGGCTCAGTACCAGGATGACCAGCCATTTATGTGGTTTCAAATAATGCAGTAATATCTTCATAAACAGATTTGAATAATCGGGGAAAAGAGGAGTATCCCTCAAACATCGTACAAGTTCGTAAAAAATGACAACTTAGCAGCTTTCCCCTTATATTGCAGCGATGAAGAACTACCTGGTTGACCTTCACCGACTGCGGCATAACCCGTTCAACGGGTTGTACACTTTCTCCTGCCGCTTAGCGGAGAACCTTCTTCAGCAACCCTTACAGGACGAGCAGTTTCATTATTATTTGCCCCAAAGTAAATTTGGCCTTTTTGGCAGCAAGCCACAGTATGTGACACATAAGCGGTCCCATAAATTTTTTCAGACCGGCACTTCAAAATATGATGTCTGGCACCTGACAACCGGGATCTCCCAATACCGGCCCTATAACCGAAAAACAAAAGTGATCTATACCATCCATGATGTGAATTTTTTGGTGGAAGATCCCCTGAATCATAAAAGTAATATCCGTACACTTAAGCTGATGCAGCACAATGCACACCGGGCCGATCATATTGTTGCCATATCAAAGTTCGCCCTTGATTTTGCCAGCGAACACCTGCATTTTGGTGATACCCCGGTTTCAGTCATTCATAATGGATATACCGTAGGTGAGTTCCCCGGTTTTGATGAACCTATCTACTGGCCGGCGAAACCATTTTTGTTTTCGATCAGCCTGGTGCAGCCACGGAAAAATTTTCATGTGCTGCCTGCTTTATTGGTGGGTAACGATTATGAACTGGTGATCGCCGGTTTAAATCATTTTGACTATGCCAAAAAAGTAATGGAAGAAGCCAGGCGCTGGAAAGTGGAAGACCGGGTGAAGCTGATCGGTGCCATTGATGAGAAAAACAAATACTGGTACTATACCAATTGCAAAGCCTTTATGTTTCCTTCGGTAGCCGAAGGTTTCGGTGCTCCGCCACTGGAGGCCATGCATTTCGGTAAACCGGTTTTTTTATCCAAACATATGAGCCTGCCGGAAATAGGAGGGGATGCAGCTTATTATTTTGATGATTTCAATCCCGAGTCTATGAGAAACGTCTTTGAAAAGGGAATGGCGGATTATAAGAATCACGACCGGGCAGCAGCTATACGTCAGCAGGCTTCGCAGTTCAATTGGAAGAAAAATGCACAAGACTATTTAAGTATATACCGGTCACTCACCTGACCGGTGACAGCAATAACATGAGTAAACAGGTACCAAAAGCATTCAGGCCGGGATTGAATAATCCCTTTTACTTTATCCGCAAGGCACTGCTGCAAAAAGTAACAGCGTATGCCCCGCAATTATCCGGCAAGCTGCTTGATTTTGGTTGTGGCAGTAAACCCTATGAGTCCTTATTTGTAAACGTGAGTGAGTACACAGGGCTGGATTATGAAGGCGAAGGACATTCACATGTAAACGAGAACGTGGATGTTTTTTATGACGGGAAGAAAATTCCTTTTGCGGATGAAACATTCGATAGTGTGTTCAGCAGTGAAGTGTTTGAACATGTTTTCAATATGGATGAAATAATACCTGAAATAAGCCGGGTAACAAAAAAAGGAGGGAAGCTGCTGATCACCTGTCCCTTTGTCTGGCATGAACATGAAGTGCCGGTTGATTATGCACGGTACACCAGGTTTGCTTTGCAGCATTTACTGGAGAAGAACGGGTTTAAAACTGTCGTTACCGATAAAAGCGGCGATTTCACCAGTGCCCTGTACCAGATGAAGATGGTATATTTCAGTGAGCATTTTATTCCTGCTGTACCCTTGCTGGGAAGGAGTAAATTTTTCAGAACATCCATCGCACCCGTTTTTTATTTTTTGCTGAACAGCTGGTATTTGTTCAAGCACTGGCTGCTCCCCAAAAGAAAAGACTGGTACCTTAATAATATTGTTTTAGCAGAGAAACTATAGTGTATGCCCGGAAAGATCATTTTGACCACCTGCTCTCTCAATCATATTGCACAGGCCAAAAGCCTGGGTGATTCTGTTTTGCAACATGCACCGGGTTATAAACTGGTCATAGGGTTGGTGGATAAACTGGAGGGAAGAATTCCTGCGGCATATTATGCTCCCCACCAGCTGATCGAGGCGCATGAACTGAATATTCCTTTCTTTGAGGAGATGTGCAGGCGGTATAATGTCCTTGAACTGAATTGTGCACTTAAATCTTTTTTCACCGCTCATGTGCTGGAACAATTTTCACCAGACAGCTTTATTTTCCTCGACAGTGATATGCTGTTATTTGATTCACTAAAAACAGTGGAAGAAGAATTGGCCGGGGCTTCGATATTACTTACACCACATATACTATCCCCTTTTCCGGATGATATCAATAACCCCAAAGAAAAAGATATTCTCAAAACAGGAATGTTCAATGCTGGTTTTTATGCATTGAACAATGATCCCACGGCAAAGGCTTTTATTGATTGGTGGAAAGAACGAATGAAAGACCAGTGTTATGAACGGCCCAAAGAAGGA
>JAEUVP010000219.1 GCA_016786805.1 Chitinophagaceae bacterium
GCAAGAAATTGCGCTGCCTGTCCTGAGCCGGTTGCCAGTGCCGCCACACCACCTTCCAGCGCAGCGATCCGCTGTTCAAATACATCAGTAGTGGGATTCATGATGCGGGTGTAAATATTCCCGAATGCTTTTAAGCCGAAAAGATTAGCGGCATGCTCGCTGTTATCAAAACCATAGGAAGTGGTTTGATAAATGGGGACAGCCCTTGCTTTGGTAGTGGGGTCGATTTGCTGACCGGCATGCAGTTGCAATGTTTCAAAATGAAGCGTATTACTCATAGTTAAAAGGTTTATCTCATCATTTCATACGATGAGAGGTTAAAAATTTGTTTGACTATTTCCTGGTTACTGACGTATCAAGAAGGGGCAAGAATAAGGATACCAGGGAAATTTTTTGTAACCACTTTCCGGGATTGTGGATAACAAAAAAGCTCACCTGATAAATCAGATGAGCTTTGAATATGTTGAATAACATGTTTAGAAGCTGTGAATCTGACTTATCTGTCCCGATATCATCGGGTTGGAATTGGCACCTTTTCCCTCGTTTTGGACGAGAGAGAGGTTGTCAAGGCTTCAAAGGGCCATTACCCTCCGCCTTTCTTGATAAGTGATCAAAAGAACTACTGCAAAGGAATAGTGGAAACTTTTCTCCGCCAAATAAAATTTTGTAAAAATATGCTAACAGGTGTTTGAGAGAGTACCTGAAATCCTTGCTTGTTAAGCATTTTCGGGCGGGAAATTTTTTTGCAACCAATCCTTTTGTGAATGTGCTGTCTGTTCCAGCATCACCTTCTTTTCTATTTTTTCCTGGGCATTGCGGATGGCTTTGCTGATCATAGCATGTTCAACAGGATCTTCTTCTTTCATGCCCATTGCCTTCATCATCTGGATGATCTTTTCGCCGCCAAAACGATCAAAAAGCGGCTCATTCAGCGCCGACCATATCCACACTTCTTTTAAACCGAGACGCTCAAATAATTCATTTTCTTTTTGTGGCAATGGATAGTGTTCAGCAAAAACAACCGGTTTGCCCTTTAGATGCAAGGCGGTTACTTCCCTTGCTGTGAATAGCAACGGTTGTTCAGTAATTTCTTTTGCCATCTCTATTTCCACTTCTCTCAGGGTTTCATCAAACCAGAAAATAAAAACAGTCTCTTTGTTTTTCTTCCATTCCTCCGCAAAGGCTTTTAGTTTATATGATTCACTCATCCAGATGCGATCAGTGATCTTCAGGGATTGTTCTTTCTTCTTAAATAAGCCAAACATAAGTCACAATTATAGGGCTAAAATAGGAAAGAGGCTGCATAACGCAACCCCTTTCCGTCCCGAATCCATTGAAAAACTATAGAAGACTAACTATTACTGGTTCATTGCCGTGGTTGTTTCCACCTTGGTACCTGCATATATCCAGGGTTTGGGTTGAGCCGGTACTTTGGACTTCACTTTTGCTTTAGCTGTTTTTGTTTGCGCTATCACTGGCTCTTCGGTGGCAGGTGCAAAAACGGCCAGCGGTTCTGCATCATTATAAGGTTTGCCAATAATGATACTCAGTGTATTGGCATCTTTATCATAGATCAGCGTTCCTTCAGGAACATCTTTACCATCTTCTGTTTTTTGAGCTGGTATTTTATAAGTTGCCGGTGATTTCCTCAGCATTGCTTTGATCTTTCCTTGTGGTAAACCTTCCACCCAAACAACACCTTTGTTTGTTTCGTCAGGAGAAATTTTTACAGAAGGAGCATCCAGGTTGGTGGCAGACTCATATTGACCCAAAGCCGGGAAAGCCTGCACAGGTACTGAAGTTTTTATGGTCACCAGTTTGTCTTTATATTTTGCGTTGATAGAATCCACAGTGGGATTCTTTTTTGCTTCCCAGGTAGTGGTTGTTGCGGGTACTGCAGGAGTTGTTTCCTGGGCTGTAGCTGTTACAAAAAAGGCAGACAAAACAATTCCGCCCATTGTTAAAATGGAATTTTTCATATCGTATTTATTTTTTGTGATTGAATTGGTACTTCGGGTAGGGATATGAAATACTGTGCCAGAAAGATTTTTTGTGGATAACTGGCCTTGTTGTTTTTCCACGAACTGTTAATTAAACAAGCTGAATTTTAACTTTCCGGCTGCCCGGTTGTTTACCTGTTGGGGTAAAAAGCTGGCTATTTCACGGCCGGGAGAATCAGTATCTTCGCAAACCCTCACAGTATATGGCAAAAGAAAAAGAAAACGGAACAAGCTCAGCGATACCAGAAACAGAAATGATAGAAGTGTATGGAGCCAGGGTGCATAACCTGAAGAATATAGATATTTCTATACCCAAGAATAAACTCGTGGTCATCACCGGCATCAGCGGCAGTGGTAAATCATCACTGGCATTTGATACGATCTATTCTGAAGGACAACGGCGCTATATGGAAACCTTTGGTGCCTATGCACGCCAGTTCATCGGCGATATGGAACGACCAGACGTAGATAAGATCACCGGGTTGTCACCTGTTATTTCCATTGAACAAAAAACAACTAACAAGAATCCCCGGTCAACCGTGGGTACGATCACCGAGGTCTATGATTTTCTTCGTTTGTTATTTGCCAGGGTGGGGGAAGCTCATTCTTATAATACCGGTAAGAAGATGGTGAAGTGGAGCGAGGAAGAAATCGTGGAGAATATTTTCACGAAGTACCAGAACAAAAAGATCAGCCTGCTGGCACCCCTGGTACGGGGACGAAAAGGACATTACCGGGAGCTGTTTGAAGATGTCAGAAAGAAAGGGTACCTGAAAGTTAGAATAGATGGTGAAGTAAAAGATATTGTGCCGAAGATGCAGGTGGACCGGTACAAGATCCATGATATTGAACTGGTGGTGGACAGGCTGCAGGTTACGGATGATCTGCGTTCAAGATTAAGCCAGAGTGTGCAACAAACACTGAAGCTGGGAAAGGATTTGATGTTCCTGCTGGTAAATGACAGCGATAAAACCATTCAATA
>JAEUVP010000227.1 GCA_016786805.1 Chitinophagaceae bacterium
AGAACTGGTAAATAACGGGGCGGTCATCATTGATGTAAGAAGCCCCGGGGAATATAAATCAGGACATATTAAAGGCTCAAAGAATTTTCCTTTGGATACTATCCGTAACAAAGTCAATGACCTGAAGAAATTAAATAAACCTGTGATTACGGTTTGTCGCAGCGGTGCCCGTAGTGGTATGGCAAAGGGAATATTGAAATCAGCCGGCATTGAGGTATATAATGGCGGGCCCTGGTTCAGTTTACAAAACAAGATTTAGCGTCTCTTCATTCCAGGCGATAACAAAAGAAAGGTGAGCGGTAATTAAACAATACTGGTTCGCCTTTCTGCATATTTGGTAATTTCGTCTTTTAAACCCAACCAAATATGTTTGAATGGCTAAAGCAGCCCTGGCCGTGGTATGTGGCCGGGCCACTGATCGGGCTGATGGTACCAGTACTGTTATTAATTGGTAATAAATCTTTCGGGATTTCTTCTTCACTCCGGCATATCTGCGCCGCTTGTTTACCTGCAAAAATCCCCTTCTTTCAATATGACTGGAAAAAAGAAGCCTGGAATTTATTTTTTGTCACCGGTGTTTTAATCGGGGGATATATTGCGGTTGCACTGCTAAGTAACCAGGCACCCATTGAAGTAAGCCCCAAACTACAGCAGGAACTGGCCGGCTATGGCATCAGCAATTATAAAAACATCGTTCCTGCAGAGTTATTTAACTGGTCAACATTATTGAGCTTGAAAGGATTTATTATGATGGTCGCCGGTGGCTTCCTGGTGGGCTTTGGAACCCGCTATGCAGGAGGATGCACCAGCGGTCATTCTATTATGGGGCTTTCCATGCTGCAATTATCTTCACTGGTCGCTACTGTTTGTTTTATGGCAGGCGGTTTTATTGTTGCCAATTTCCTCCTTCCTTTAATTCTTAAACTCTGATCCGCATGAAAACCAATCAAACGAAACAGGAAAAAGATCATCATAAGTTTCTAACAGAGAATACTGACTTTGAAGTTCGTTCACTGGATGCAGTCTGTCTTAATGAATCAGAACTGAAGCATCCCTGGTGGTATAATTTCAAATATGCTTTTGCAGGTATCTTATTTGGGGTACTGCTTGTAAAAGCAGAAGTGATCTCCTGGTTTCGCATACAGGAAATGTTTCGCCTCCAGAGTTTTCACATGTACGGCGTCATTGGCTCGGCCGTTGCTGTTGGTATGATGTCAGTCTGGATCATTAAAAAAAATAAGATCAAAACGATTTATGGGGAACCGATCGAATTTGTAACAAAGAAATTGAACAAAGGCAATATCATCGGGGGTTTACTATTTGGATTCGGCTGGGCCATCACCGGTGCCTGCCCCGGACCTTTATTTGCACAGATCGGAACAGGAGCCACTGTAACGATCATTACTCTCTTAAGTGCCATTGCAGGTACATGGTTCTACGGCTATTTCAGGGAAAAATTACCCCATTAATATTATAATGAAATAAGCAGCCATCAGGCTGCTTGTTTCATTAACTGCTAAATATATAGTTCCCATTTCTTTCTGGTCAGATAAATAACATATGTGTTCCTTCCCCCGCACTTTGTTTGTAAAAATCTCCCACGGTGATCACATCTTCCACTCCTTCATACAAGTCTTCCTTTTTATAATGGAACATATCCATGGCCAGTTTACAAGCCCACATCCTGACACCGGAAGCTGATAAAATATCAAGGAACTCAGCCACGTCAGGCATGTCGATCTTTTCCATTTCTTTTTTCATCATGGTGGTGGCTAATGCTTCCACACCCGGCAAGCCACCTAATAAGGTAGGAATGTGCATCGCAGGGTTACCAACTGTAGCTACATGGAGATGCGTCAACTTTTTCTTATGAATTGATTCAAGTCCGAAGAAAGTAAAAAACATTTCTGCTTCAATACCTTCCATCCTGGCCCCATTGGCCAGCACAAAAGCAGCATATACATTTTCCAATGTGCCTTTTGACAAGATGATCATCATCTTTTTAATTTCACCTTTATTTTCTGTCATGATTGATACGCTTTAATGGTTTTAAATACAACTGGCCGGTTTGGGAATACCTGCAATTTTAGTTGCTGTTTTCAAGGGTGCTTTGGGAAATAACTGGTAGAACTCTTTTATATCAACCACTCCGCTCTTCCCTATTTTACGAATGCTCAGTGGCACTTCATTCTTGAATTCGGTTTGTAAATAGTTCAATACTTCCCAATGCCTGGGGCTAAGGCTGATCTCAGCTTCGGCCGCCAGTTCATCAGCTATTGATTTATCCCATTGCTTAAAATCAGTGAGGTATCCTTCTTCATTTACGGCAACTGTTTTGCCAGCGATAACTTTTTCCATGATTGTTGATTTATAGTGATTAATTGTATTTTTTTCCTGCTTCAGACATCGTAGCTGAAACAAAAGGTATATGCGTTCCTTTCAGTAATACGTTCCAGTAGATCCACCTGAACGCCAGTTTACCGAGATGGTTCATGCGGCTCTCCTTTAATAATTTCAGTGGACCAATGCCAGGGAAAGGAAAACTTCCTTCCACCGGTTCATGCGTATAATTAAAATCAATAAGCAACGCTTTCCCGTTTCCGGTTTCAATAAAGCAATTGGCATG
>JAEUVP010000260.1 GCA_016786805.1 Chitinophagaceae bacterium
TAAACAAACAACGCAGCTCGACCGCTATAACCCCATCACCGGTGATTTGGAAAAACTCATTACTAGGAATACCACCGATGCGTATTCCAATCCCGGTTTCCCGGTGCTGGATAAAAACCAGTATGGCCGTAATGTGATCAAGACCATTGACAACGGTAATAAGATATTAATGAACAACACCACGGGCAGTTCACCCGAAGGTGATAAACCTTTCCTGGCTACGTTTGATGTACATACCAAAAAGAAAGAGATCGTCTGGCGTTGCGCTGATGGTTATTTTGAAAATGTGGTAAGAGTGATGGATGCGGAGAAACTGCAACTCTTAACAAGAAGAGAGAGTGAAAAAGAAATGCCGAACTACTGGATCAAAAATTTAAAGTTGCGCATTGCTGACCGCCAGCTCACCGAATTCAAAAATCCTTACCCGCAGTTAGATGGGGTAACCAAAGAAAAGATCAAATACAAAAGAGCCGATGGTGTGGACCTGACCGGCGACCTGTATTTACCCAAGGGCTATGATGCAAAACGGGATGGCAAACTGCCTGTCTTTATCTGGGCTTACCCGGCTGAATATAATTCGGCGGCTGATGCGGCACAGATCCGCGGCAGTGAACATAAATTCACCCTGCTCAACTGGGGTTCGCCGGTGTATTATGTAACGCAGGGCTATGCTGTACTGAATAATGCAGAAATGCCCATTGTAGCTACTGACAAAGACAAAAAGCCCAACGATAATTTTATTGACCAGTTAAAAATGAATGCAGAAGCGGCTATCAATACACTGGACTCTCTCGGTGTCGGTGACCGGAACCGGGTGGCGGTTGGCGGACATAGTTATGGTGCATTTATGACGGCGAATTTATTAGCCCATACCAATCTCTTTAAAGGTGGTATTGCCAGAAGCGGTGCATACAACAGAACACTGACACCGTTTGGTTTCCAGAACGAGGATCGTAACTACTGGCAGGCGCCCGATCTGTATCATGATATGAGCCCCTTCAGTTATGCTGATAAAATTAAAACACCCTTGCTGCTGATCCATGGTGATGCCGATAATAATACCGGTACTTTCCCCATCCAGAGTGAAAGGATGTTCAATGCCATTAAAGGCAATGGCGGCACGGCCAAATATATCAGCCTGCCTTATGAAAGCCATGGTTATGCCGGAAGAGAAAATATCTTACATACCCTGGCCGAACAGTTTAGCTGGCTGGAAAAGTATGTAAAGAATGCGCCAAAACCTGCAGAGAAAAAAGAACAGAAAGCATTCTGAGTAAGAGCAAGAAATAATTAGTACATATAGTTTATGCAGCAACAATCCCTGTCTGAGACAGGGATTGTTGTTTTACGTCGCTTCTCAAAACTCTACCCGCTCAGTACGGGATGGTTATACTTTAATTTTTTGTAGGTTCGTTTCGCAAAACTGTTTTCATGGAACAGTCGCATTAAATTTTAGAAAGTAACCACATCAAATGAGATCATTTACCCTGCTATCAATACTTATCCTCCTGTTAGTAAATCCTTATACGACAGAAGCGCAACGAACAGGTGATACGTTGAAACTCTGGTATAAACAACCCGCTTCCACCTGGAATGAAGCCCTGCCTATAGGAAATGGCAGGCTTGCAGGAATGTTATTTGGTAATCCTGCGATGGAACAACTACAATTAAACGAGGAAACGATCTGGACCGGCAAACCGCATAACAATATCGTGGATAGCCATAGACTCGTTATTCCGCAACTCCGGCAATTGCTGTTTGATAAAAAATATGCCGAAGCACAGGCTTTATCGAGGGAAAAGATCAAAGCGGCACAAAACGGGATGAGCTACCAGCCTGCCGGAGATATTTGGCTGCAATTTCCCGGGCATGAAAAAGCAACCAATTATTACCGCGACCTTAATATAAGTAATGCCACGGCATCCGTACGCTATGACGTGGAGGGTATTCATTACACAAGAACAGCCATTGCTCCTTTAACCGGTGATGTGCTGGTATTACATTGCGAAGCAAGTAAAGCCCGGATGCTTACTTTCACTGTATTACTCAATTCAATCCATCCCAATAAAAAAATAACTGTAAAAGATGGGGTGCTGGTCATGACCGGGATGCCGGAGGTAGCAGAAAGATTAAATCCTGTAATACAATTTGAATCAAATGTAAAAGTTGTCACCAGGGAAGGCCGTGTCACCTACACCGATTCATCCATCAATATCACATCTGCCACATCGGCCACTATCTATATTTCTCTTGCCACTAACTTCAAAAAATATAATGATGTATCTGGCGATGCACATGCCAAAGCTGCCTTTCATTTAAATAAAGGCTTGCAGAAATCTTTTACCCGTTTATTGAACGAAAACACCAGGGCCTACCAGCAATACTTTAACCGGGTTGTATTTGACCTGGGCACTAACGAACAGGCTGCTTTACCTACCGATGAAAGATTACAACAATTCACAGGGTCATCCGATCCGCAACTTATTGTGCTGTACTTCCAGTTTGGCCGCTACCTGATGATCGCAGGATCACAGCCCAACAGCCAGCCTACTAACCTGCAGGGAAAGTGGAATGATAAAACAAAACCGGCCTGGGACAGCAAGTACACGATCAATATTAACACGGAAATGAACTATTGGCCTGCCGAGGTAACAAATCTTACTGAACTCGGTAATCCTTTATTTAATATGCTC